>JBGRQB010000127.1:0-13217 GCA_041725875.1 Rhodothermaceae bacterium | reverse complement strand
CATACCCTGAAAAGCATAAGGAGAAGTTCTTGGTTTGTAACATCCGCCGCGTAAAATTTGCGCTCCTGCTGTTTTAACTTCTGAAGCACAGGCAACTATCTGTTCCTGCGATTCAACTGAGCAAGGACCCGCAATAACAACAAAATCGTTTCCACCAATTTCAAAATCCTTAACTTTGATAACTGTATCTTCCTGCTTTGAATCCCGACTCACAAGTTTATAACTTTTCTTTTTAGAAGGTTTATTTTCCGGCTTTACTTCATCTTCCAAAACTTCTGGTTCATCAGAAACAGTTTCTATTTTTGGTTTGGTTATATTTCGTTAAGGATAACTTCCCAAAACTTTAAAATATCTTGCTTTGTTTCCCAGTTGTTCAAGAGCATCTTTTATTTTTTCATCTTCAATATTTCCTTCGATATCAAGATAAAACAGTTCTTCCCACGGATTACCAATAACAGGACGAGATTCAAGCTTGGTCATATTAATTCCCAAAGAACCTAAAATTCCGAGAGCTTCGAGCAAAGAACCGGGAGTCTGATTAATTGCCATAACAATTGAAGTTTTGCAAGGAACCCGTGAATCAACACTGACAGGTTTTCTTGAAGCAATTAAAAATCTTGTAAAGTTTGACTCCTGATTTGCAATGTTTTCTTTTATTACTTCAACGCCATAAGTTTGTGCGGCTTCCAGACTCGCAATTGCCGCCGACTCATTATCACCTTCTTCTTTTATTTTTCTGGCTGACATTGCTGTATCTGTAAAAAATTCTATCTGCACATCAGGTATTGATCTTAAAAATACCGAACATTGTGCGGCGGCCTGCGGATGAGCATAAATTCTTTTTATTTTGCTCAAAGCAATTTTTTCATTTGCAACCAGACAATGTTTTACCTGAAAAATTTCCTCTCCAATTATGGAAAGTGATGTATGCATAAGTGCGTCATAAACTTCATTTATACTTCCGGAGGTCGTGTTTTCAACCGGCAGCATTGCGTAATCTGCGCCACCTTTTTCAACCGTGCGTACTACTTCTTCAAAAGTATTTTTTCCTGAAAAAATAAAATTATCAAAATCTCTACTAAAAAATTTTCTTGCGGCTAGCGAACTATAGGAACCGATAATTCCCTGAATTGCAATTTTAAGTGGCTGTGATTTACTGTTATCAACAGCATCGGTAAGTACAAATTTTTGCTGCAGTCTGACTGAATCTTCAATTATTTCATTAAAAATATTTGTAACAAAAAACGCATCCAGTCCTTTTTTCTTTCCTTCGATTATTAAATTTTTAAGAATTTCTTCTTCGCGATTAAGATCTCTTATCGGTAAGCCGTCTTTGTTTTTGGTTTTAATAACCTCATTACTGGCTTCTCTTCTTCTTGCAAGAAGATCAATTAATTGAGAATCAAGCTGATTGATTTTTTCTCTTAATCCTGCAAGCTCATTACTATGCATAGCAACACCTTTTAGTAGATAAATTAACCTCAAACTTAAGGAAAATTCATTTCTATTAAAACTTAATAATATTAGGGAATTTGGGGATGGAGCTTAATTTTGTATATTTATTCAGTAATTTCAACTGCAGGAACTGTAAAATTAAAAGTGGTTCCTTCTCCCACTTCGCTGTTTACTTTTAATTTACCGCCATTCTTTTCAATAAATTCTTTACACAAAATCAATCCGATACCGCTGCCTGATTCATTATTTGTTCCTCGTTTGGAACTGTTGATATCAATTCTGAAAAGATTTTCCAGATCTTCTTCGCTGATTCCGATTCCGGTATCTCTCACAATAATGCTATAATTTTCACCGGTAAAATCAGAATCAATTACTATTTCACCACCGGCGTTTGTAAACTTAATTGAGTTTGAAAGCAGGTTCTGAAAAACACTCTGGAGCATTTGTTCATCTGCAACAACAAGCTGATTTTTCTTAATTCTGTTAACCAGATTAATGTTTTTATATTTTGCATTGTAGTTGAGTGTTCCCTTAACTCTGCTGCTGATTTCAAAAAGATCAACATTGGAAGGGTTAAACTCAATCATACCTGAATTAAGTTTCGCCCAGCTTAGAAGATTTTCTAACAAACGGAAAATATTTTGTGACGAAGTTTTTATATCGCTTAAAAATTTGAGAACTTCATCTTTTTCAAGAAAATCATATTCTGAAATAAGCAGACTTGTCATACCCAAAAGTGAATTAAACGGAGAGCGCAAATCGTGTGCAATTATAGAGAAGAATTTATCTTTGCTGAGATTTGATTCAGACAAACTTCTTTCCGATTCTTTCAAACGTTCATTTAATTCGGCAAGCTGTGCATTTCTGTTTTCCAGAATAAATTTATTTGCCGTAAGCAGATCCAGTGAATTACTAAGTGCAATCTGCGATTTTTTATATTTTGTTATATCTTTCATTGTGAGGAGTAAATCGCAATTATGCAATTCAATTATATCATATTCAATATCTGCTACTACTCCGTCACGTCGCTTTATTTTAGTAGTACGATGTTTATTTTTTCCGCCAAGCGCATTTGTAATGCCTTCGCTGCTATATTTTTCGGGAATGGCAAATTTTACCCAGTCGTTAATGTTTGATAATTCCTCATAAGAGAACCCGGACATTTTGGAAAATGCACAATTAAGAAAACTGATTTCACCATCTGAGTTAAACAGCACAAATGCATCAGGTGCATTTTGCAGCACAGCATAAAAAATACTTTTTTCTTCTTTGTATGAATGCTGGGTAAGTTTTCTGTCGGAAATATCTCTGGCATTTACAACAAAGCCGCCGATAAGTTCGTCGCTAAGACAATTCTTAAAATTGGCTTCCATCCAGACATATTTGCCATTTTTATTTTTTAATCTTAACTCAACCGGATTTTCAATTTCTTTTTTAGCTGAAATTATGTTTATCAGTTTTTCGTGATCGACCGGTAATGTGTAGCTAAAAATATTTTCTCCGGTAACTTCAAAGCGCTTAAACCCAGATACTCTTTCAATAACCGGCGAAACAAAACTGATTAGTCCTTCATTGTCAATTATTAAAGTTAAGTCGGTAGAATTTTGAATTAACTTCTGATAATACTTGTTGGAACAAACTGAAAGGGGTCCGCTTAGTTTAAGCTCGGCAAGTTCAAGTGACGTACATAAATTATTTTTTGTTATTGGCGGGTTAATAACCGCAAAATTATTATTAACAATGTACTGGTCTTTTTTGTGCGAAATATAAACTGCCGGTATGCGGTGAAGATTTAAATAATTGTTAATTGTTTCGGCAACAATTGAAAAATCACCACTCAAAATCAGAAAATCGTAGTCATCAAATCTCACATCGGCCACATTTTCATAGCTGTGCGATTCCACAATTCCCGGTGCGAATCTCTTAATTTGCTCTAAAATACTAAGGGAATAGGCGTTTTCTGGTGAAAGGAAACAGATTCTCTTCTTTTGCATAAGATCGTTTTTAAATTTATCAAGACAATTTATTTTAAAGAAAAATTATTAGTTGTTCAAGTAAATTCATTTTAAAACTAAATTTACCAGCTAAAAACACCGCTTTTATTGCATCAAATAAAGAGATTATTTATCTTATTAAACCATATTGGCAAAATTAAAGGAGCTTTAAATGAAAAAAATATTTTTGGTACTTATTATACTTTTTACAATAACTTCAATTTACGGGCAAAATTTTAAGCGCTATCAAGCTAAATCAGGAATAATAAAATACAAAGTTGAAGGAATCTCCAAGGGTACTGAAATTTTATATTTCGACAACTTCGGTTCCGACGAAGCCAAAGAAACTAAAATTAAAACCTCAGTGATGGGATTTACTCAGGAAAATAATCAGCGGACTGTAATGAACGATGCAACAATTTTTGTTGCTGATTATAATACCAAAACTTATACAAAAATGCCTAATCCCTTTTTTGAGCTTACACAACAGGGGTCTCAAAATATAATCGATGCTGAAAAATTTGGTGAAGAAATAATGAAAAATGTTGGCGGAAAAATGGTCGGGGAAGAAACAGTTCTCGGAAAACCTTGCAAAATATGGGAAATTGCTAAGATTGGAACCAAAACCTGGACTCACAAATTTATCCCTCTAAAAATAGAAATAGATATGATGGGAATAAAAACCTATTACATTGCAACAAGTATTGAACTGGATGTAACTGTACCGGCCGAAAAATTTAAACTTCCCGACGGATTTACCGAGAAAAAAAATCCCGGACTCAATGAAATGCTAAAAAATATGGAAAATTTTCAGAATAACGAAGAAGAAGACTAAATAGTCTTCTTCTTTATGTTTTGAATAATATTTTACCCATATTATTCATATATTTGAGTCGTAAAATTTAATATTCAGACAGCAAATCTTATTATGAGGCGCTATGCTTAAAATTATACAATTTCTTAATCTGATTTTACCCTTTTTATACATAATTTCATTCAGCGTTTATGCGCTCGATTTTTTCAAAGAGAAAATAAATCTCGGTAACTCAAAACGCCTGTTTTTGCTTGTTACCCTTTTTACACATTTTTCATATCTGATTTTCAGAATAATTGAATTTGATCACCCGCCCATTACAAATAAGTTTGAACTCTTTACGGTTCTCGCTTTTTGTATCTGCTTCGCATATTTTGTGCTCGAACTGGTTACAGATGTCAGGGAAACAGGTTTATTCATAATTATATTTTCAGTCGGGTTTCAACTTATTTCATCAATATTTATTGAAAATCTTTATGATGTAAAAGAAGTCTTAAGAAATCAGCTTTTGGGTATACACGTTATAAGTGCTTTAATTGGTCACGCAGGAATTACCCTTTCTGCAGTTTACGGAACATTATTTTTAATTCTGTACAGAAAATTAAAAACTCATAATTACGGATTAATCTTCAACAAACTCCCAAATCTGGAAATACTGGAAAAATTGAGTTTTAACTCAATTGTAATAGGTTATTGCCTTTTTACAGTCGCAATTTTAATCGGCTATTTATGGCTCCCTTCTGCATTTCCCGATTTCAATTATTTTGATCCCAAAATTATTTCCGCTTCTATTATCTGGACGGTCTACACAATAGGGATCATTGCCAAAGTATTTTTGAAATGGTATGGAAGAAAGGTGATTATCATTACTGTTATTGGCTTCAGTTTTACGCTGATTTCAATGGCTGCGTCATTAATTATTGCAAATACTTTTCACTCATTTACTTAAGAAAATGAATATAATAGGAATTTCAATAAATCATAATACTGCTCCGATTGAGATAAGAGAAGCACTTCATTTTAACGAAGAAGAAATTAAATCCGTTATACCTGAAGTAAGAGAAAATTATCTCTCGGAAGGATTTATTTTATCTACCTGCAACAGGACGGAAATTTTTGGTTTTCCGGTTAATGAAATCTTAAATGCCAATGATTTAATTTCTTTTGTGCAAAAACAAAAAAATATCAGCACTCTGCAAAATGATCATTTTAATAAATATTTTTCCTGCAGTGCTGTCAGACATATATTCAACGTGGCTGCCGGACTCGATTCTCTTATGCTTGGCGACAGTCAGATTTTGGGGCAGGCAAAAAATTCATTTCAGCTTTCTGAAGATCTGGGATTTTCAAATTCCTTGTTGAGACGAATTTTTGATATTACCTCAAAAGTCGGCAAACGTGCAATAAATGAAACCGGAATTGGTGAAGGAGCCGTTACAATCAGCTACGCAGCCGTGCAGCTAATTGAAAAAATCTTTGCAAGCTTTGAAAATAAAAAAGCGCTTGTTATTGGAGCCGGTGAAACTTCCGAGCTTGCAGTTACTCATCTTCTTGATAAAGAAGTTGGAGAAATTACCGTTACAAACCGAACTCTTTCAAAAGCAGAAAGATTGGCTGATAAATATAAAGTGAAAGTTCTTCCTTTTGAAAACTTCAGAGATTTTCTGCATAATTTTGATATTATAATAAGTGCAACTTCAGCCAGCGGACTGGTTCTGGAATATTCCGATATAGTAAGTGCAATGAAAAAAAGGAAAGGAACTCCGGTTGTAATTACTGATATTGCAATTCCGCGCGATATTTCAGCTGATTCACGAAAAATTGATAATGTATTTTATAACGATATAGATTCACTTAATGTAATTGTTGAGCAAAATCTGCAAAAACGAAAAGCGCAGATTCCTTTTGTAAAAAGAATTATTGACGAAGAGATGGTAAATCTTTTCAGCTGGTACAACACTCTTTCAGTAGTTCCTACAATAAAACAACTGCGAAACTATTTTGAAGATATGCGTCAGGATGAACTTCATAAAATAAAATATCGTATCAGCGATGATGACTACAAAAAAGTTGAAGATATGACACGCAGACTCCTTGGAAGATTGCTTCACTTCCCTACTATGAAACTGAGAGAAGTTGCTGAAAATCATGGTAATGATCTTGAAAGCGGAGATTATTCCTGTATGGTAAAAGAATTGTTTAAGTTGGAAAATATAGAAAACAAATAACCCGGATTAACTGTGAGTAAAAAAGAAAAACTGATAATCGGAACCAGAACAAGCGACCTTGCATTATGGCAGGCTAATTTTGTTAAAAAAGAGATTGAAAAAAATAACAAAAACATAAAAGTTGAACTAAAACTAGTTAAAACCAAAGGTGATAAAATTCTTGATGTTTCTTTATCAAAAATTGGTGATAAAGGTTTGTTTACAAAAGAATTGGAAAATTATCTTCTCGACGGGAGTATCGATATTGCGGTTCATAGTCTTAAAGATATGGAAACCAAACTGCCCAAAGGATTAATTCTGGCCGCCGTTACAAAACGTCACGATCCGAGAGATGTAATTATTGCACGAAAAAAAAATGTAACAATCGAAAAATTACCCGAAGGTGCAACAGTTGGAACCGGCTCGCTGAGAAGAGCAAGTCAGCTTAAACATCTTCGTCCCGACATAAAAACCGTTGATCTGCGCGGAAATGTTCCTACAAGAATTCAAAAATTCCTTGATTCTGACTGGGATGCTATAATTCTTGCGGCTGCCGGAGTTGAGCGACTTAAACTAAAAAAACACATTTCCTCTTACCTTGAAACAGATGAATTTATTCCGGCTGTGGGACAAGCAGCACTTGGAATTGAGGTAAGCAGTAAAAATAAATTTGCCATTGATGCGGTTAAACCTTTACACGATGAAAATACATTTTGCGAGGTTTCTGCCGAACGAGCATTACTTAGAACGCTTGAAGGCGGTTGTCAGGTTCCGGTTGGCGGATTTGCAGAAGTAAAATCAAACGGTCTTTACCTTGAAGCAATTGTCGGGAATCTCGACGGTTCCATTACCTTTCATAAAAAAGTACGCGGCAGAAAAAACGATGCCGAACAGCTTGGTAAAAAACTTGCCAAAGATTTGTTAAAAGCCGGAGCAAAAGTAATTTTGAACGAATTAAAAGGTTAACAGTTGAACCAAATTCTTGCAAATAAGACAATTCTATTAACCCGAAAAATTGAAGATTCGCCAAAAGAATTTTTAATGATGCAGTTATACGGTGCAAAAGTAATTGCTTTTCCGGCTATTAAAGTTGAATGTCTTGAATGCAAAGAAGAACTTGCTCAACTTGCTGATATAGATTTTATAAACTTTTCATCTGTTAACGGCGTAAAATGTTTTTTGAAAAATCTTGGAAACAATGAGAGATTAATTTCATCTAATACAAAAGTTGTGGCTGTTGGAGAAAAAACAGCAGATGCTTGTAAAGAAAACGGTATACTTCCTGAAGTTCTTCCCGATAGTTTTTCTGCAAAAGGTTTGCTCAAATTATATTCTGAAATGAATGTTGCCGGTAAAAAAATTCTTCTGCCTTCTTCAACAAAGGGACGAAAAGAATTACCGGAAGGATTGCAGAAGCTTGGTGCAAAAATAATTCAAATTCCGGTTTATTCAACTGAAGCCAATGAAACGGAAAATCTTTCAGCAGAAATAGAAAAACTTAAGACCGGTGTTGACCTTTTTGCTTTTACAAGTCCTTCAAACTTTAAAGGTTTTTTGAAAATAAATTCCATTACAAATCCCGAAAAATATTTTGCCGATTCAATTGTTGCAGCAATAGGCGAAACAACTAAAAGTGCAATTTCGGAATTTAATGTTGATGTTAAAATTATGCCTGATATATTTACTGTTGATAAACTTGTTCAGGCAATTGTCAGATATTTTGAAAACCAGGAGTAAAAATTGAATAAATTAAAGAATGATCTTTTTTTAAGAGCTTGCAACAGAGAACAAACAGAAAGAACCCCTATCTGGGTTATGCGTCAGGCAGGAAGATACCTGCCGGAATATCGTGCCGTAAGAGCAAAGGCCGATTTTCTGACAATGTGTAAAACTCCCGAACTTGCCACAGAAGTAACACTTCAGCCAATTGATTTAATTGGTACAGACGCTGCCATTATTTTCTCTGACATCCTTGTAATACCGGAAGCAATGGGAATGCACCTTGAAATGCACGAGGGTCGCGGACCAGTTTTTCCTGATCCAATAAGAACCAAAGCTGATGCTGAAAAATTGTTAAAACCAGATCCGTATAAAGAATTGAAATATGTTCTTGATGCTGTATCACTTACAAAAAAAGAACTTGATAACAGAGTTCCATTAATTGGTTTTTCCGGTTCACCCTGGACGCTCCTGACTTATATGGTTGAAGGAAGTGGTTCCAAAAACTTCAGCAAAGTAAAAAAAATAATTTACGATAATCCGCAGCTTGCTCATTTTATTCTTGATATGCTTGCAGATGCCTGCGCAGATTACTTAAGTGCAAAAATTGAAGCCGGAGCAGATGCAATTCAGATTTTTGACACCTGGGGCGGAATTTTATCCCCTGCTGATTTTTACATTTTTTCACTTCAGTATATTGAAAAAATAATTTCAAAAGTTAAAAAAACAACACAACCTGTAATTGTGTTTGCTAAAAATGTTCATCACAGTTATGATAAACTTGCCGATTGCGGAGCAAATGTTCTTGGTCTCGACTGGACAATCGATATAAACATTGTTAAGGAGAAAGTCGGCAATAAAGTTGCATTGCAGGGAAATATGGACCCGACAGTTTTATATGCTGACAAAGAAATTATTGAAGCTAAAGCTGAACAAATTTTACAGGCTTATGGTGAAGGAACCGGACACATATTTAATTTGGGTCACGGAATATTACCAGATATTCCGCCTGAAAATTTAAAGACTCTTGTAAACTACATCAAAACAGAGAGTCAAAAATTTCACAAAAAGGATTAGCAATGATTACCCTAGATAAAGAACTGATAAAAAAATATGATAAACCGGGTCCAAGATATACAAGTTACCCTACGGCTCCACATTTTACCGAGAAGTTTACTCACGGAATGTATATTGATGAGATTGTAAGAACAAACAATCCTGATAACAAAAATGCTTTATCGCTTTACTTTCACATTCCGTTTTGTGATACATTATGTTATTTCTGCGGCTGCAACACTTTTATAACAAACAATAGCGATCGTGTTTCAAAATATCTGGAATATGTAAAAGAAGAGATAGATCTGCTTTCAACTTATATTGATGTTGAAAGGCCGGTTGCACAGATACATTGGGGCGGCGGAACTCCGACTCATTTAACACCTGAACAAATCAGAGATTTGAAATCTTACATAAATGAAAGTTTTAATGTTTCTGAAAATGCAGAACAGAGTTGTGAAATTGATCCGCGAGAATTAACAAAAGAGCATTTAACTGCTTTACGCGAAAGCGGCTTTAACCGTGTAAGTCTCGGTGTACAAGATTTTAATCCTGTTGTGCAAAAAGCTGTTAACCGTGTTCAGCCGGAAGAAATTACACGCAAAGTTATTGACTGGGTAAGAGAATTGAAATTTGAAAGTCTGAACCTTGATCTGATATATGGACTTCCGTTTCAAACAGTTGATGAGTTTGAAAAAACAGTTCAGAAAATAATTGGTATTTCACCAAACAGAATTGCATTGTTCAACTTTGCTTATGTTCCCTGGATGAAATCTCATATGAAAATGATTAAAGAAGAAACACTTCCCGGAGCAGAAGAAAAGCTTGATATCCTGAAAATGGCGATTGAAAAACTGACTGACGGTGGATATGAATTTATAGGAATGGATCATTTTGCAAAACCGGAAGACGATCTCTCCAAAGCTCTGAAATCAAAAAAACTTTACAGAAACTTCCAGGGTTACAGTACGCATTCCGGAACCGATCTTTACGCATTTGGCATTACAGGTATAAGTCAGCACGGAAATGTATATTCTCAAAACTTCAAAACTGAAAAAGAATATTATGAAGCAATTGACAGAGGTTATTTGCCAATCAGCAAAGGATATCTTCTAAGTGATGATGATATTTTACGCAGAACCGTTATAATGAAAATTATGTGCGATTTTGAACTCAACTTTGCTTCAATTGATGAATGCTTTAATATAAACTCAAAAGAATATTTTTCCGCGGCACTAAAAAAACTTCAACCAATGCTTGAAGATAATTTACTAACGCTGGATGAAGAAAAGTTAATTATTTCTGAAAAAGGAAGAATGGTAATCAGAAATATTGCAATGTGTTTTGACGGATATATCGAACGAAATGAAGATAACAACAAATATTCAAAAACCGTATAGGAACTTAAAATGAGTAAAACAGCCGTGGTATTGTTTAATTTAGGCGGACCAGATTCTCTGGCAGCTGTTGAACCGTTTTTGTTTAATCTGTTTTCCGATCCGGATATTTTTAAAATTCCGTTTTTCGGTACTCAGTTTGCCCGATTAATTTCTAAGTTCAGAGCACCGAAAGTTATGAAGCAGTATCAGCATATTGGGAGTAACTCTCCTATAAATCGTTGGACAGAAACTCAGCGCAGAATGCTTGAACTTGAGCTGACAAAAGAAAATACGGAAATTGATGTTTTCACCGGTATGAGATATTGGACTCCTTTAATTTCTCTTACCGCTTCACAAATCTATATCAAAAAATATGATAGAGTAATTTTACTTCCTCTTTATCCTCATTACTCTGTTTCAACAACCGGTTCATCTGTAAATGAATGGAACAGATTCTATTTTGGCGATAGAGAAAAAGTCACGCTTATAAATAATTACTGCACAAATAAGACTTACATCGATGCGGTAAATGAAAGAATAGATCAGGCGCTTGCCAAGTTTGATAAATCGGAAAAAGTGGAACTTGTTTTCAGCGCACACGGAGTTCCTGTTTCATATATCAAAAAAGGAGACCCGTATAACAAACATATAACTTCCACTGTTGAAGCTGTAATGGCTAAACGAAATCATTCGCACACTTATCATCTTTGTTATCAGAGTAAGGTCGGACCCGTAAAATGGCTCGAACCTTCCACCGAAGATACTATGCGAAAACTCGGATTGGAAGGAGTTAAAAATATTGTTGTTATACCAATCAGTTTTGTTTCCGATCATATAGAGACGTTATATGAAATTGATGTTGAATACAGACACGTGGCAACTATGTCGGGAATTAAAAATTTTGTTATGACCGAAGGATTAAATGATTCCGAATTATTTATTTCGGCATTAAAAGAGCTGGTCTTAAATGAACTTGGGAAAAACTAAAATATGTTGAAAAAGAAAGTAGCGGTTATTGGTGCGGGAATTTCAGGATTGACATCTGCTTTTTGGTTAAAAAAAGAGAATTGCGATGTTACTGTTTTTGAAGCTGATTCTGAAGTTGGCGGAGCAATGAAAACCGAGTTTCAAGGTGATTTCTTAATGGAAACCGGCCCGAATAGCGGTCTGGAAACAACTCCTCTTATCAGAGAGATTGCAGATGAAGTCGGAATTGGTGATCAGATGATCTATGCAAATTCGGAAGCCAATAACAGATATATTGTTAAAAATTCAACATTGATGCCTTTGCCCGCCAGTCCGCCTGCATTTTTCAAATCAAAATTATTTTCTTTTTCTGCAAAACTTCGTTTGTTAAAAGAGCCTTTTGTCGGTAAATCTGATGACGGTTATTATCAGAGCATTGCGCAATTTGTTGAGCGCAGACTCGGAAAAGAATTTCTTGATTATGCAATTGATCCTTTTGTTTCGGGAGTATTTGCAGGTGATCCGCAAAAACTCAGTGTTAAATCGGCGTTTCCTAAGTTGTACCGATTGGAAGAATTATACGGCGGATTAATAAAAGGAATGGTTCGTGGAGCAAGAGAACGAAAAAGAAATAATGAAAAATCGAAACAACATGCCAAGATGTTTTCTTTCAAATCAGGTATGCATTCTTATCCAAAAGCTATAGCTGAATATTTAGGAGATTCCGTAAAAGTAAATTGCAGAATTGATAAAATTGTGAAGCTGGAAAATTCTTATAAAATTCTTTACACTGAAAATGATGTTGCAAAAGAATTTTCTGCTGACGTAATTTTATCAACAATTCCTTCTCATAAATCTGCAAAACTTTTTAGTGAAATAGACAATTCATTATCAAAACATCTTGAAGAAATATATTATCCGCCGGTAAAAATTGTCCATCTTGGATTTAACAAAAAAGATATACAACATAAACTTGACGGATTTGGTTTTTTAATCCCGACAAAAGAAAAACGTAATTACCTTGGTGCAATATGGAGTTCTGTTATTTTTCCCAAACGCTCTTCAGATGATACAGCACTTTTCACAATGTTTGTCGGCGGGGCAAAAACTCCTGAAGTTTTTAATCGAAATCAGGATGAACTGTTTTCAGAAATTATTTCAGACTTCAAAAACCTGATGGGAATTAAAGCAGATCCTATTCTTGTAAAAGAACGGTTTTGGGGAAAAGCTATTCCGCAATATAATCTTGGTCATATAGAACATGATAATTATTTTGAAAAGTTTGAAAAGAAAAACGATTTGTATGACTGGAAAGTTGTTGTTTTGCACTGAAAAGAACGCATGACTTTGTCTTACTTCACTTGTGGACTAGAGAGTTGCCCACACAAGACCCTTGTTAGAACTTTTCAAAGCACGACGTACACTTACTATGCAAGATAATAAAAAGTTTCACAGATGTATGAACTATAAAGTTTTATTCAACACAGCTTAAGACGAACCTAGCAAGTTTTCTAAGGGTCCGGGGAAAGGGTAGATATGGATCCGAAGTTGGCCACCATGATTTATGGACTCATTTTCCCGGGCTTTGACCCAACGCATCATGGAGTGATTTATGGCTTTTGAACTG
>JBGRQB010000126.1:0-13281 GCA_041725875.1 Rhodothermaceae bacterium | reverse complement strand
AACAGAAGATCAAATGGTGAATTTTTTGATAGGTGATCAAAATGTTGAATTTTACAAGCAAGGTGATAAATATTATTTTTATGATGATGTAGTTTATTCGTTAGAGGAAATAAAAGCTTTACAGCAAAAGCATAATAACTTAAAAAAAACTAAAGGTTGTTATAAAAACTCATTGGCAACAAGATGGCCAGCTAATGTAGTATATTATAAAATAGAAGATAGTGAATTAACAAGTGTTGTTATGGAAGCAATAAGTGAATATGAATCTAAAACAAATTTAAAGTTTATTCCCAAAAGAGATGAAGTTGATAAATATATTAAATTTGTGCAGGGCTCAACTGCAGGAGCTGGTAGCACAGGTTCCATTGGAATGGCACTATCTGGATATAATCATATTACGATTAGTATAATTAAGACAAAGCATGTATTACATGAAATAGGGCACGCGTTAGGGTTATATCACGAACATCAAAGATATGATAGAGACAATTATTTAATTTTTGATGAAGCAAAGAAAAATGAATTAATTTCTGTTATGGGATCTTCTTGGTGGAAAAATAATATGGGAATAAAACATGGAGAAAGTATCTCAGGAAGTCTTGATTATAAATCGATAATGATTTATCCCTCTTCTTTTATGGTGAATAAAATCAGTTATAAAAAAGTTTTCACTAAACTAGATGGTAGAAGTGTTTCTTCAACATTTCATTTATCTGCACAAGATGTTGCAACAATAAATAAAATGTATCCAAAAGTAGAGCTATCATTAAAAATTGATAACAAAGTTAATTTAATAATAGATAAAGCTAATTCATTGCCCGGTGATGTTAAATATGAAGTATATCGAGATGGTGATGTAAAAACAACACTACCGGATAATGTATTTACTCCGGTTAATCTGCCTGTAAGAGAATATCCTTACAACCCACCGACATACTCAGGATTAAAAATAGGTGGATTAGCGCCTTTATATGGAACATACAAATTAAGAGTTAAGAATAAATGGGGAGATTATTCTCCTAAAACAGATAGTGAATACTGGCCTGTTTCTACAACAGGAAGTGGCTCCGAATTTTAATTATTTCCAATTTATCCCTCCCTTAACGGGGGGGATATAAAACTTCTTTTAAAATTTATACTTCTGTAATTCAACACAAAATTTTCTTATCTTTATCCTCAAAATTAGAGGCATAAATGAAAAATTTTATATATCATAATCCAACAAAAATCCTTTTCGGAAAAGGAATGATTGAACAACTGGGTTCTGAAATAACAGGTTATTCAGTTAAAAAAGTATTGTTGCACTATGGAAAGAATTCCATTTTCAAAACAGGTTTGTATGAAAAAGTTGTTGCAATGCTCAAGGCCAATAATATTGAATTTGTTGAGTGCGGAGGAGTAAAAGCAAATCCTTCTCTTGACAAAGTTCGTGAAGCAATTGATATCTGTAAAAAGGAAAATGTTGATGGTATTCTTGCAGTTGGCGGCGGCAGTGTAATTGACAGTGCCAAGGCAACCGGACGCGGATTTCACTACGAAGGTGATGTTTGGGATCTTTTTAAAGGAACCGGTAAATCAGAAAAATGTCTTCCTATTTTTACTATTCTGACAATTTCAGCAACAGGTTCTGAAATGAATGGCAATTCTGTTATTTCCAATGAAAAGGAAAACAAAAAATGGCCAATGGCAGTTTCAATGGATAACTATCCAAAAGTATCTGTTATTGACCCTGAATTGCAAAAAACTTTGCCGGTTTCTCAAATTGTAAATGGCGCTGCAGATATAATGGCTCATGTGTTTGAGTTCTATTTTGACGGATCAAACGATTCCGATTTAACAAATGAGTTTTGCGAAGGAATTATCCGTACAACAATGAAACAGGCTCGTATATTGGTAAAAGATCCTGAAAATTATGATGCCAGAGCCAACTTTGCATGGTCGGCAACTCAGGCTTTAAATATGCTTCTTCAGCCCGGTAGAAATGGCGGTGACTGGGCAACTCATATGATAGAACATTCTGTCAGTATGTTTTATGATATTGCTCACGGAGCCGGATTGGCAATTCTGTTCCCGGCCTGGATGAAATATGTTTATGAAGAAAATCTTGAGCAGTTTGAAAGATTTGCTGAAAACATTTTTGGAATTACCGAAGGAACCACTGAAGAAAAAGCATTGGAAGCAATTATTATGTTAATTAAATTTTATAAAGATATCGGAGCACCGGTTACTTTGAAAGAAGTTGGAGTAAAAGAAGAAGATATCGAAAAAATGGCGGAAAATGCAGCTATGAGAGGAGCTCTCGGTAAGTTGCTAAAACTTGAAAAAGAAGATATTGTAGAAATCTATAAACTGGCATATCAGTAACAGATCTTAAATAAATTTGCATTCATATGAGGAATTTGCAGTTGAAAAAGCGGAGAATTTTCGATTTGCAGATTTCTCATTTTTATTTTAAAAAATCGAAAAAATGTTGTTCTGGACTAAGGGTTAAATAAGACTTTTTCGTATTAGTTTTTGTACAAGTAAATGTATTGTGGGAAAATGAGATTGTTCTCAATACAGTTAATTTGGCATCATATAGATGCTATGCTTGTAGGACATAAAATATTTTTTCGAGGCAGAGGGAAATTTGGGGGTACTTTAAGTATCTTATCTTATTCCCGCCATTCATTCCCGGCGGGACTTTTTATTTTAAACACATCTTCAATTTTTAGCCAATAATCCAAGTTTTTATAACAAAATACTAACCTTTAAAATTAAGGTAATTTAACATTTTATGTTAATTAAAGTGATGTATTTGGTGTTTGTTGCGGTATTAATTTAGGTCGAGGTAAAAATCTTAAATTTGGCTAAATTTAGGTTTTTGTTATATTGGAAAATAATAAATAATATAAAAATAGGATTTAACTTAAATTTAAAAGGTGTTTTTATTTAAACGCCTTAAAAAATAATTTGCATCAAAATTTGTTTTTTGGTAAGTTGACATTCAAAATTTTCTTAAACAAAAAAAATGAGGTACAAAATGGCCGAATGTCCAATTTGCGCAGCAGAACTGGAACTGCCGCAAGATACGTTGCAAGGAGAATTACTCGAATGTTCAGATTGTGGATGCGAATTAGAAGTAAAGGAAATTAAACCATTTAAACTTGAGGAGGCTCCTAAGGAAGAAGAAGATTGGGGAGAATAGTACAATGATACGAATTCTTGACGCAACTCTTCGCGAAGGGGAACAAACCCCCGGTGTTTATTTTGACAGACACATTAAATTGGCAATTGCTCAATTACTTGATGAAATAGGAGTCGATATAATTGAAGCAGGCCATCCTGCCGTTACACCAGAAATTCACAGTGCTGTAGATACACTTTCGCACCAAGACTTTAATGCTTTTGTCGGAGCTCATTCACGTTCTTTACAAAGTGATGTTGAACTTGCTTTGGAATGTAATGTGAGATTTTTAGGAATCTTTTATTGTGTATCCGAAGACAGATTAAATGGTGTTTTTAAGAAAGATATTTCAACAGCAATTTCTCAAATTACTTCTGTAATCGATTATGCTAAATCAGTAAATCCCGATCTTCTTATTCGATACACACCTGAAGATACAGTCCGCTCTGAATTTGCAAATGTTATTTCAGTTGCCGAAGCTGCTGTAAAATCAGGAGCAAATATTATCAGCGTTGCCGATACAACCGGCTATATGGTTCCGGGAACATCCAGAAGTATGTACGATTATATTGCCAGATTAAAAGATGAACTTGCAAAAAGAAATTGCGAACCGCAGATTGCCGTTCATTGTCACAATGATCGGGGATTGGCACTTGCAAATGTACTCGATGCCTACAGAGCTGGAGCCGAGATAATTGATTCTTCTGTTCAGGGACTTGGTGAACGTGCCGGTATAGTTGATCTTGCACAACTTTTAGTTATTTTTTCCACCGAGTTTCAACAACACAACAAATGGAACCTTCAAAAACTTCCGGAACTTTATGAGCTTGTCAGCAAACATTCAGGAGTTTGTCTTCCGGCAAATTATCCTGTTATGGGTGACAACGCATTTACTCATTGCGCCGGAGTTCATACACACGCTGCAGCAGTTAATCCAATGCATTATGAAAGTCTGAATCCTGAATTAGTGGGACGAAAAAGAAATTTTTCGCTTGATCATATGTCAGGACTTGCATCAATCAGATATGCTCTCGATCTTCTTGAAACAGAAGTTGATCAGGAATTGGAAAAAGAAATTTTACAAGAAGTAAAAATTGTTGGTCAGCGCGGAAGAACAGTTGACTTATCCGAACTTTCACACATTATCACTTATCTTAAACAGACTTCAAAAAAGGTTAAGGAAAAGCGCAACTAGCGCTTTATAACTCTTTAACATAGTTGGTATATCCCAACATAATTACAAATCCGAAAACTTAAAAAATAATACAGGTATTACTATGCTTAGAATAGGATTCTTGCATTCGTTAATTCGAAAAGATGAAAAATTACTTATAGAAGAATTTAAAAAATTTGATGATGTTGAATTAGTAATGATTGATGACAGAAAATTATCGTTTAATATTGGTCAGGATAATTTTAATCTCGATGCAGTTGTTGAGAGAAGTATTAATCATTCCAGAGCTTTACACGCTTTACGGTTGTTTGAAAGCGCAGGAATAAAATGTGTTAACACTTCAGAGGTTGCAACAATTTGCGGTGATAAACTTTTAACCTCTGTTGCACTGGCAGAAAATAATGTTCCGCAGCCGGAAGTGCGCGTGGCTTTTACAGAAGAATCAGCACTTGAAACAATTGAAGAAATGGGGTACCCGGTTGTGCTAAAACCTGCTGTCGGGAGTTGGGGAAGATTACTTTCAAAAATTAATGATCGGGATGCAGCCGAGTCAATACTTGAACACAAAACTATTTTGGGTTCGTATCATCACTCTATTTTTTACATTCAGAAATATGTTGATAAAACAGCCGGAAGAGATATAAGAAGTTTTGTAGTTGGCGGAGAATGTATTGCTGCAATTTACAGAACTTCACCCCACTGGATTACAAATACAGCTCAAGGCGGAGTTGCAACAAAATGTGAAGTAACAGATGAAATAAAAAAATTATCAGAAGATGCAGCCAGGGCAGTTGGCGGCGGAGTTGTTGCAATTGATTTGTTTGAAGCACAAAACGGAATGTCTGTTAACGAAGTGAACTATACAATGGAATTTAAAAACAGTATCGATACAACAGGCGTAAACATTCCTTTCCACATTGCTGATTATGTTGTGAGAGTAGCAAGAGGAGAACGAGATGAATAAAATAAAAGTTTCTGTTGTAGGCGGCTCAGGTTATGCCGGAGGTGAATTAATCAGACTGATGTTGTTTCATCCCAACATAGAAATTTGTCAGGTAACTTCAGAAAGTAATGTTGGTAAATTTTTATACAAGGTGCATCCTAATTTAAGAAAAGTATGTTCGCTGAAATTTTCGTCTGTTGCAGAATTGGAAGAATGTGACCTTCTCTTTCTTTCAATGCCGCACGGTCATTCAATGAAAAAGATAAATGAATTCAGAAAACTTGCACCAAAGATAATAGATTTAAGTGGCGACTTCAGATTATCGTCACCAGATGCTTTTGCCAAATGGTATAAGGAACCACATTTGAATCCGGAAATGATGAGTGAATTTGTTTACGGAATTCCTGAACTGCGTCGCGCAGAAATGACAGATGCAAATTTAATTTCTTCTGCAGGATGTAATGCAACTGCAACTATACTCGGACTTTATCCTTTATTCAAAAATGATTTTCTGCAAATTGAAAAACCAATTGTAACTGAAGTTAAAGTTGGCTCAAGTGAAGCCGGAAACAAAGCAAATGCAGGCTCGCATCATCCGGTGAGAAGCGGAGCTGTAAGATCCTTTATGCCGACTCAGCACAGACATACAGCTGAAATAATTCAGGAATTGTCTTTTAACAGAAATTACGATTTCCATTTTTCAGGAACTTCAATTGATATGATCAGGGGAGTTCTTGCAACTTCTCATGTTTTTCTGAAAGATAAAATTGAAGAAAAAGATATCTGGAAAATTTACAGAAAAGAATACGGAGATGAACCATTTATCAGAATCGTTAAAGAACGAGAAGGAAATTACAGATATCCTGAACCGAAACTTTTGATCGGGACAAACTATTGTGATATCGGTTTTGAAAAAGATCCTCATTCTAACAGACTTGTTGTGATTAGTTCAATTGATAATTTAATGAAAGGTGCTGCCGGACAAGCATTGCAGGCATTTAATATTATAAACGGATTTAGTGAAACTCTCGGATTGGAATTTCCGGGATTGCATCCGATTTAACGGAGAAAAAAATGTGCAGATTATTATATGTGAATTCAAAAAATAAATTCGATATCAAAAAACACTTGTTAAAATTTTCGCTGCTGTGTAAATCAAGTAAAGAATATCAGGGACACGGATGGGGATGTGCCTATCTTCGAAATGGTGAATGGAAATATTACAAAAATATTCTGCCAATCTGGGAAGATAACCTGATGCAATTTGGTGAGGCAACCAGACTGCTTGTTCATGCACGAAGCGCTTTTCAGGACAAAGATATTTTTGTTGAAAACAACATGCCATTCTATGATGATAAATATATTTTTATCTTTAACGGAGAGTTGCGCGGAGTAAAAATAAACTCCGAAGGAAGAATTGGTGCAGAAAAAATCTTCAACTACATAAAGCGATTTGATAAAGGTGATATGTTTGCTGCATTAAAAAAATCTGTAGAGATAATAAAAAAAAGAACAGACTACATTCGCGCGATGAACATAATTATTCTGGATGAACAACAGGCTTATGTTGCATCTGTTTTTAATGAAGATCCGAAATACTTTACAATGCTAAAAAAAGAAACTGAAGAGAATCAGATCATCTGTTCTGCAGCATATCCAAATGAAACTGATTGGAAAAAAATTGAAAATAATTTTATCGGAGTAATAAAATGATTATTATAAAAATTGGCGGAGGAAAAAATATCAATCTGGAAGGGATTGTGGAAAATCTTTCAGAACTTGATGAACAATTTATTATTGTTCATGGTGCAAACGCATTAAGAGATGAACTGCTCGAAGAGTTGGGAATAGAAAAAAAAGTTGTTACATCCGTATCAGGATATTCAAGTGTATTCAGCGATGAAAAAGCACTTGATGTAATGATGATGGCTTATGCTGGTTTGAAAAATAAGCGACTGGTTGAACTTTGTCAGCAAAATGGAATTAATGCTGTCGGACTCTCAGGACTTGACGGCAAAATGATTCAGGGAAAACGGAACAATGGAATAAGAGTAAAAGAAAATGGTAAACTCAGAATATTGAGAGACTTTTCAGGTAAGCCTAAATCTGTTAACAAAGAATTGTTACATCTGCTCCTTGAAAAAAATTATGCACCTGTACTCTGCGTTCCGATAATTGATGAAAACGGATATGCAATTAATTCTGAAAATGACGATATAGTTTCTGTACTTACAAATCAGTTAAACGCGGATAAAGTTATTTCACTTATTGAAGCTCCCGGATTTATGGAAGATGTTAATGATGAAAATTCAGTTGTGAAAGAGATAAACTATCAGGAGCTTGAAAAAAGAGAAGAGCAGGTTGACGGAAGAATGAAAAGAAAAATTCTTGCATTGAGAAAATTATTTGAAACAGCAAAACCAACTGTTTATATTAGCGATGGCAGGAGAGAAAATCCTGTACTGGATGCACTTAATCAAAAAGGAACAATAATAAAATGAACAGCGTTGAACAACATATAAATTTTGAGTTAAATACATATCCGAGAAGAGATCTTACAATTGTAAAAGGACGCAATGCAAAAGTATGGTCAGATACAGGTGAAGAATATATTGATTGTGTTGCAGGTATCGGAGTGGCAAATATCGGACATTGCAATCCAAAAGTTGTGGAAGCAATAAAACAGCAGGCAGATAAAATTATAACTTGTCCAAACATTTATTACAATGACACGCGCGGGAATGCTTTTGAGCGATTATTTGATATTGCTCCTGATGGAATTACAAAAGCATTTTTTACCAACTCAGGAACCGAAGCAATGGAAGCTGCAATGAAGTTTGCACGCTTTGTTACAGGAAGAAACAATTTTGTTGCAATGATGAAAGGATTTCACGGCAGATCTATGGGAGCTTTAAGTGCTACATTTAAAGCTGATTACAAACAAGGATTTGGTGATTTAATACCGGGCGTTACGCACGTTCCTTATAACAAAATTGAAAAACTGAGAGGTGCTGTAACAGAAGAAACTGCGGCTGTAATAATTGAACCTGTTCAGGGAGAAGGGGGAATTAACATTGCTGATACAGAATATCTTAAAGAAGTCAGAAAAATTTGTAATGAAACCGGCGCCTTATTAATTGCAGATGAAATTCAAACAGGTTTTTGCAGAACCGGAAAAATGTTTGCAATTGAACACTCCGGAGTAAAACCTGATATGATGACTGTAGCAAAAGCAATTGCAGGCGGATATCCGGTTGGAGCGGTTTTATGTTCCGATAAAATAGAAATTCCTGTGGGAAAACATGGAACCACATTTGGCGGAAACCCGTTGGGAAGTGCAGCAGTTGAAGCTACAATAGATTTTATCAAAGAAAATAAACTCTGGAAAGAAGCAGAGGAAAAAGGTAAATATTTTCTGGAAAAACTTGAAAATGCGGAATTGACAAAAGCCAGACAAATTAGAGTTCTGGGATTAATGATAGGAATAGAATGTAAAGAAAAAGTAAAACCCTTTATTGAGCAATTGATGGAAGAAAAAATATTGGCTTTACCTGCCGGCCCTACAGTAATAAGAATGCTGCCGCCTTTAACAATAAGCTACGAAGAGCTCGATATTGTTATTGAAAAGCTGATAAAGGTGTTATCTTAATTCATTATGGAGAAAAAGTGTGCCAAAATGCAGATTTTCTCAGATAATTTTAAATTTTATGATTTATTGACAATTTTTAACCTTTTCTATATATTTGGTGTTCTAAAATAGATTTGATGGAGGATTAGATGTTCGCTGTTGTGGATATAGCTGGACAACAATTTAAGGTTACGGAAAGCACTAAGTACTATGTACCGAAATTAAAAGCTGAACCAGAAGCAGAAATTACTTTTGATAAAGTTTTAGTTGTTTCTACTGATAAAGAAACAAAAATCGGCTCTCCTGTAGTTGATGGTGTTAAAGTTACTGCTAAAGTAATTGAGCACGTTAGAGACGAAAAAGTTCTTGTTTTCAAAAAGAAAAGAAGAAAGTCTTACAGAAAATTAAACGGTCATAGACAACATTTAACAAGAATTGAAATTACTAAGATAGGTTAATAACCAGAGGATTATTATGGCTCATAAGAAAGGTCAAGGTTCATCAAGAAACGGTCGTGATAGTAACCCTCAATATTTGGGTGTGAAAAGATTTGGCGGAGAAAGAGTAACTGCTGGTTCTATCATTGTTAGACAAAAAGGAACAAAATTCCATCCTGGTAACAATGTAAAAAGAGCAGGCGATGACTCTATTTTTGCAACAATAGATGGTTTCGTTAAATTTGAAACTCGCAGAGACAACAGAAAATTCGTTTCTATCTGCGAAGCTAAGTAAACTATCGGCCGAAAAAAACGCTAGCGAAAAGTTTTATCCCGACAATCAGTCGGGATTTTTTATTTTAAAAACTTACCTCAACAAAAAAGTATTTTGAAAACAACACACTTTTTTCAATTTTTTCTTTGTTTGATAATAGTCATCAAAGTTTAAATATTATTTTGTACTGAAAAGTTTTTGGAGTCATAAAAATTATTATGATTCAAAAAGAAATGGAAAGCAGTTAATTTTGTGTCTGAGGGAAAGTAAAATAGAATTTGTACGTTGAAATAAAAAAGCTCCTTAAAAAAGGAGCTTTATATTTTAGAAGCCTAATTTTTTCATATCTTCTACTAGGGTTTTAACTGCATTTACTGAATTATCAAACATAGCTTGTTCTGTTTCATCAAGTTTAAGTTCAACAATTTTTTCAACACCGTCAGCACCTAAAACAGCAGGAACACCAACGTAATAACCATCTACGTCGAATTCACCGTCAAGGTAAGCGCATACAGGTAACAAACGTTTTTCATCTTTTAAAATAGCTTCTGCCATTGCAATTGCTGCTGAAGCAGGAGAGTAGAAAGCTGAACCTGTTTTAAGAAGTTTTACAACTTCGCCGCCAGCCATTTTGGTTCTCTGAACCATAGCATCCATAACTTCTTTTGCTTTTGCAGCGTCGTTATATTTTCTTTCAAGCATTTCCATTACAGGTACACCATTTACATTAGCATATCTGATTAATGGAACCATTGTATCACCGTGACCACCAAGAACCATTGCATTAACATCTTTAACTGCAACGCCAAGTTCCCAGGCAATAAATGTTGAGAAACGTGATGAATCTAATACGCCTGCCTGACCCATAACTCTGTTTGCCGGAAAACCGGAAACTTTTTTGAACAATGTTACCATTGCATCAAGCGGGTTTGAAATTATAATTACATGTGCATTAGGAGCATTATCTCTAACACCTTCTGCAACCTGACTCATAATTTTTGCATTTGTAGTTAACAAATCATCTCTGCTCATTCCCGGTTTTCTTGGTAACCCTGCAGTTATTATTACTATATCTGCATCTTTAATGTCAGAGTATGAATTGGTTCCTGCCAGACAAACATCAAAGCCGTCAACTCTGGAAGCTTCAGCTATATCCAAAGTTTTTCCCTGAGGTAAATCTTCAACTATGTCAAACAGTACAACATCGGCTAATTCTCTAAGAGCAATCAATTGTGTTAAAACACCACCAATTTGCCCTCCGCCAATTAGAGCGATTTTTTTTCTTTTCATATTAATTTCCTTAATCTTAAATAATGGACTAAAAGAGTGTGTATTTGAAATGAGATGTATTTGCGTTGTAATACTATATTTTCAATTTTAGAACAACTTCAGTACCATCACCATCAAAATTATATTCCAGACTATCGAGAAAAGTTTTCATAATGTGAATGCCTCTTCCGTTGTCTTTTAGAATATTTTCAGGCGCTGTCGGATCCGGAACTTTTTCCGGTACAAATCCGGCTCCTTCATCTTTGAATTTAACGGTAATAGATGTTTCGTCGATTTGAATATTTATTTTGATTTTTTTTGATTCGTCACACATGTTCCCGTGTACAATACTGTTTGAAGCAGCTTCCGCCACCGAAAGTGCTAGGTTACTGAGTTTTTCTTCTGATAAACCCAAATCTGAAATTTTGCTAATTACATATTCTTCTATATCCGGTAACAAATCCGGATTACTTGGAACTTCACGGGAAAAATTTCTGATTGTCACGTTTAATCCTTTAATCTGGTATTCTAAAACATACGATAATCACAAATTTACTACAGTATCCAATTTAATTCAAGGTTCATATTAAGAAGTTCACTTTTGCCGGAGTTTTCTCTTTTTATGAATTCATACCACCCTGTGAAGCGAAAATATAGCTTTTCGTCGGTTTTTATGAGAATTTCAGCCAGCGGACCAATACTTTGATAACTTGTATTCAGAATTTTTTCATTTTCTCTATAATTGTATGTGTTAAGTAAAAAATACTTTAATCCGGCAGCAAAACGAATTCTGCTAAATTGATAATAATACTTTGGTTCCAGATAAATTTCTTTAATGTATCTTACCGGCTTGCTTGAAAAGTCAGTCCAACTGAAATCTCCCTGCTCGGATAGTTTTAGTTTTCCGATAAAGGATACTCCGGTTCTTGCTGTTAGTTTTACGCGAGAGGAATCTTTTGCAACAAATTGCCTGAACGAAAAACTGCTGTAATTTGGAACCAGATCTTCAAAGTCGTAAGTAGTGTAATTTGCCGAAACTTCAAATGAGTTTTTGGAAGAAACAAACTTTCCTTTATAATCTGCGCCCGTGGCAAGTTTCAGAATTCGGCGTTTATTATTGTTGGCACTTTTACGGGCAAATATATAAACAAGGTGATTAAAATTTCCTTCGAGATTTACAAACAGGTTAAGAAACGGATTAAGTTTTCTTAAGTACATTAAACGTATGATTGCAAGCACTTCGTCTCTGTCATCGTAGTTTTGCTCACTTGGAGTATCATATTTTAATTTTCTGAAAAATGAACTGAAAGAAATTAAATCGCTGGAAGATAGTTTATAAGTTCCTAAAAGAGTAAGAGTGATTATTCGCGACTGATTATTTTTTTTCCGCTCTATTTCTTTGCGCTGTTCAAGAATATCGTACAAATATTGCTTGCCCGAAATTACATTATATTTTTCTTCTTTTTCAGTGTAGGAAATTTTTAACATAGAAGATAAGCTTTCGGAAATGTATCTTGTTGCGGCGTTAAAGCTGAGTCCGAATTCGTTAAACTCCGTATCAAAGTTATTGTCACTGTTTGAATAATCCAGATAATATTTGTTTGTTTTGGAAATATCTCTGTACGAAAGGTTAGCAGAAAAATCAAAACTGAAGTTAGATGAAAAAGGAATATATCTTAATTGTTCATTTACAAAATATTGGCGTTCGTCACGGTTCTGAATATTTTTATCAAAATAATAATTAGGGTAACTCATTTCGTCATTCTGAACATAAAAATCTTTTCCGTTCTGGTTGTAGTAAATTTGAACTGTGTTATGAATATTTTCAGATTCATTTTTTACTGTAACGTTTGCGAGTCGCATAAAATTTCTTCGGGGAAGAATATCTTCATTCTGGAATTTCAGGTTTCCGTAAACATCAAAATCATCCAGCAGAAGGTGATTAACAAGAAATTCACTTCCGTATGTAAATCCGTTATCCTCAATACCGATAAGCTGATTAAACGAATAACCGGCAAAAGGAACAATTGAGAGTCTGTTTATAGGGCGATATTTTGTAAAAACTATAGATTCGGTTTTTGATGTTTTATTGATTGAAGTATTTCTGTCGTCATCAAAATATACGCTGTTAAGCAACACACCAAAACTTAGTTTTGGAGAGTAAGAATACTCTGCAAACAGAGAAAATTTGTTGTTGTCTTTTATGTTTTTAATTCTGGACTTAACCAGAGTTGAGGTGAAGTGATTAAAAACTCCAAAATTAAATTTGCCGACTCTGGTTCCATACTTTAACTGATTTTGCAGATCGTAAGTATTTATCTGTTTTTCAAATTTGTTATACACGTAGTTTTGTAAACCAAATTGATGAGGTATAATACTCAGCGAATCAT
>JBGRQB010000125.1:0-13299 GCA_041725875.1 Rhodothermaceae bacterium | reverse complement strand
TAACACTTCGCCGGACCACTCAGGCACCTTATCACGTATGACAATATAGCCTATTTGTCATTTCGCAGGAGCGCAGCGACGGAGAAATCTCAATGCTAAATTGTGCGGAATGCTACATTGAGACCTCTCGAGTACCTCGAGGTGACATAGTAAGGCTAACTTACCCTAACCTTGTCATTTCGAATGCAATGAGAAATCTCAATGTTAAATTGTGAGCAATACAAGAGTGAGATCCCTCGGCTAACGACTCGGGATGACATAGTTTGCCCACGGAGTGACCAATCCAGAATAGAACTCATCTTTCTAATCTTACTTAATTTCCTTACATTACATTTTACAATTTATCCACTGTAGAAACGGGAAAACTATGCAGCTAAGACCGGAAGAAAAAGATTATATGCTCGGACTTGTAAGAAACACAATCCTCCAGAAATTTAATTCTGAAACCGAAGATTATCCCGAAGCAAAGTTCGATGTTTTACATCAGAAAAACGGAGCCTTTGTTACAATAACAAATAACGGAAAACTTCGCGGCTGTATTGGTTATATAATCGGCTATAACCCGCTTAACGAAACTTTGAAAGAAGCAGCAATTCAGGCCGCATTTCACGACCCGAGATTTAATCCCTTAACTGAAAAAGAGTTTACCGATATTAAAATTGAAGTCTCAATTTTATCCGAACCTTTTCCAATGAATTCTTATGATGAAATAGAAGTAGGAACACACGGTTTAATTCTGACAGAAAACGATCACCGGGGCTTACTTCTCCCTCAGGTTCCTGTTGAACATAATATGGATAAAGAAGATTACCTTGCGGCAATTTGTCAAAAATCAGGCTTGCCGGCAGATTATTGGCAAAGCAAAACATTAAATCTCGAACTGTTTACTGCAACCGTATTTTCAGAAGATGAAACGGAGAAATGATGGAAATCAGAAAACCTGCAGTAGCAGGTACTTTTTACCCGGATAATAAATCTGAACTTCAGGAAGTAATTAACACTCACCTGAATGAAAACCAGACAAACTTTTCTGCAGAAAATATTTTCGGTATTGTTGCCCCGCACGCAGGGTATGTCTACTCAGGCGGCACAGCAGCCAGTGTTTATAATCTTCTGAAAGGGAAAACATATTCTACGGTAATTGTAGTTTCCCCTTCCCATCGTGCATTTTTCCACGGAATAAGTATTTATCAGGGAGATGCTTACGAAACTCCGCTTGGTATTGTTGAAGTTGATAAGGAACTCCGCGAAAAAATTTCGCAGAGTGATTCTGAAATTGAAATCAGTGATCTGGGACACGGAAAGGAACACGCTCTTGAAGTACAGCTTCCTTTTCTGCAAACTGTTCTGCCCGAATTTAAACTGCTTCCGATTGTAATAGGAGATCAATCCGGCGCCCACGTTTACAATCTGGCAAAAAAGCTCTCTGAATTTCACAGCAAAGATATTTTAATTGTTGCGAGCAGTGATTTATCACATTTTTATACAAGAGAGAAAGCAGATGAAATTGACGGAATAATTGAACGACACATAAACAATTTTGATTTCGAACAACTACAAGCTGATCTGGAAATAAGAAAATGTGAAGCTTGCGGAGGAGGAGGCATAGTTGCCTTGATGAAAGCAGCAAAAGAGTGTGGCTATAATAAATCAAAAGTTTTGCAGCATACCGATTCCGGTGATATTAACGGCGATACTAATGAAGTTGTAGGTTATTTATCTGCGGTGATTTATGATTAAATCTGCAAGCTTTATCGGTTCAGGAAAAATAGTACATTCTCTCATTCCCGCATTAACAAAGAAAAATATTTCTGTAAAATCTGTATACAGCTTAAATTCAGCCGAGCTAAGTTTTTTGAATTCAAATTATAAAGTTTTTACTGTAAATAATTTGTCGGAACTACTTCCCTCTGATATAATTTTTATAGCAGTACCCGATTCATTAATATCAGAAATTGCTGTTGAACTTTCAAGGCTGACAAAAAATTTCAGCAACACAATTTTCATTCATCTTTCAGGTTCAAAAACAATCACCGATTTATCTTCGCTTGCTGAAAAAAAATATCAGGTTGCGGGATTTCATCCTATGCAGACTTTCCCTTCTTATGAAAAAGTTAATCTGCAAAATATCTATTCTGCAATTGAAACAACCGATCCAGAAGTTTTTGACAGTCTCAAAAATCTTTCTCAAAAACTTGAAATGAATCCGTTTGAAATTAAATCGGAAGAGAAAACAGCTTATCATCTTATGGGAGTTTTTGTCTCTAACTTTATGACTGCCAATTTCTTTAACGCAGATCAAATCACAAAACAGTTCGGCAATATTCCAAAGTCGCAGGAACTTCTGAATATAATTGCAAAGCAGACACTAGAAAATATTCTGACAAACGGTGCTGTTAATTCTCTTTCCGGACCAATAGAGCGGGGCGATGTTGAAACAGTTAAACTCCATTTGGAAGAACTAAAAAAAGATAAAACAGCTTTGGATCATTACACAGCAACGTCATTAACACTTCTGAAAATTGCTTTTGAAAAAGGATCAATTAATCAGGAGAAATTCAACGAAATAAGTATTCTGCTGAAAAACTGCAATTAATCCGGTTTTTCTACCCGTCATTTTTGAAAAAGTATTTTTCAAATTTAAATGTTATATTTCACGTTAAAAATTCAGAAAAATTAAGAGAGGTCTGTCATCGCAAAGCAAAATAAAGCAAAGGACAACACTATAGAAAAGATCGTTTCTTTGTGTAAAAGAAAAGGATTTGTGTTTCAATCAAGTGAAATTTACGGCGGATTAAACGGCTGTTATGATTACGGTCCGCTAGGCGTTGAATTACTTAAAAATATAAAAGAAGAATGGTGGAAGTTTATGACCTACAGAGAAGATGTTGAAGGTCTTGACGCTGCTATTTTAATGAGCCCAAAAGTTTGGGAAGCTTCCGGACACGTAGAAAATTTTACTGATCCGATGATTGATTGTAAACAGTGTAAAGCCAGATTCAGAGTTGATAATCTTGGTGATGCTTACAATGAAAAAAGAAAAAAGAAAATCATAAAAGAATATAGAGAAGCTTTAACAGAAGCCGGTTCAGATAAACTTGAAATACTTGAAACCACAATTGGTGCACACGAAGATTTAAACGATCAGTTTACTGCTCTTCTTGAAACAGATGCTCTTGTTGAAGAAGCGTTAAAACATGCTAATTGTCCTCAATGCGGAACCGCAGACAGTTTCACCGAACCAAAAAACTTTAACTTGATGTTCAAAACATTTTTGGGTCCGGTTGAAGACAGCAAAAATGCTATCTATTTAAGACCTGAAACCGCGCAGGGAATTTTTGTTAACTTCCTTAATGTTCAGCAGGCAACCCGTCAGAAGCTTCCTTTTGGTATTGCTCAGATTGGTAAAGCATTCAGAAATGAAATTAACACAAAAAATTTCCTTTTCAGAACTCGTGAATTTGAGCAGATGGAAATGCAGTATTTTGTGAAACCTGAAGAAGATATGGATCATTTTGAAAAGTGGAAAGCCGCAAGAATTGAATGGTTCAAAAATCTTGGAATGCCGGAAGATAAATTAAGATTTAGCGATCACGCACCTGATAAGCTTGCGCATTATGCAAAAGCAGCTACTGATATAGAATATAAATTCCCGTTTGGCTGGGGTGAAATAGAAGGTATTCATAACAGAACTAATTTTGACCTGAACCGACACGAAGAATTTTCAGGTAAATCAATGAAGTACTTTGATGAAGATGCAAAAGAAAAATATGTTCCTTTTATCATTGAAACTTCAGCCGGTGCAAGCCGCTCCTTCTTTGCATTTCTTGCAAATGCATATCAGGAAGAAGAAGTTAACGGAGAATTACGTGTTGTAATGAAATTCCATCCAAAACTTGCTCCTATCAAAGTTGCAATTTTCCCGCTAGTTAACAAAGACGGAATGCCTGAAATTGCAAAAGAAATTGAAGCGGAATTGCGTCCGTTTATGAAAGTTTCTTACGACAGCAAAGGTGCTGTTGGCCGCAGATACAGAAGAATGGACGAAGTAGGAACTCCTTTCTGTGTTACTGTTGATACACAAACTCTTGAAGATAAAACTGTTACAGTGCGTGACAGAGACACAATGGAACAGGAACGCGTTGCCATTGATGATTTACTTCATTACTTGTTGAAAAAACTGAAATAGTTATAAATTAAAAAGAATCCGGTTCAGCCGGATTCTTTTTTTCCGCATTACCAAATTATTAAAAAAACATCCTTTAAAACTCCCAAACTTTACATTATTCCCAAAATTTTTATATTGGTTCTTTGACCATTCACTAATTACAGCGGGGTAGTTATGACCGGGAAAAAGACTTTTGTTTTAGATACAAATGTAATTCTTCACGACCCCACCTGCATTCACCAGTTTGATGAACACGATATTGTTATCCCATTGGCAGTTATAAAAGAGATAGACCATTTTAAACGGGGGAATCAGGTAATTAATCTTAATGCACGCGAATTTACCAGAACACTTGATGCACTTAGCGGAGACGCTATTTTTAACGGTGGAAAATCTATAGGAGAAGGGAAAGGAAAAGTAAGGATATATCTTACAAAAGGACTTCATAAAGAGATTGAAAGCGCATTTCGCGAAGACACTGCCGATCACAGAGTTTTAAGCGTAGCGTACGAATTGCAGGAAATTTCAACGGAAGTACGAAATGTAATACTTGTAACAAAAGATGTTAACCTCCGAATGAAAGCAAAAGCAATGGGAGTTCTTGCACAAGATTACACAAGCGATCATATCGGAAATATTGATGAATTGTACAGCGGCAAGGAATTGCTTGAAAATGTTGATGATTTAACAATTCAGAAATTTTATCAGCCCTCTTACGAAATTCCTATACAGGAACTTACCGAAAACAATGATACTGAAATAGTACCCAATAAATATTATATTCTGAGAAGCTACAACAGTTCTGTTCTTGCAAAAGTAAATGATGCCGAGCAGATAATAAGAAAGGTTGATAAACAACCGGTATTTGGTATAAAACCGCGTAATGCAGAGCAAACCTTTGCAATTGATGCTTTATGCAATAATGAAATTCCAATTGTTACACTTACAGGAAAAGCCGGTACGGGAAAAACCTTACTGGCACTTGCATCTTCTATTGCTTCCCGTAAATTCTACAGACAAATATTCATCGCACGCCCGATAGTTCCTTTAAGCAACAAAGATATCGGTTTTCTGCCGGGAGATGTTGAAAACAAAATTGCCCCCTATATTCAGCCTCTCTGGGATAATCTGAAGGTAATTCAGGATCAGTTTAAGGAAACCGAGAGCAACTATACGGTAGTGGATAATCTGGTTAGAGATAAAAAAATTATTGTGGAACCGCTCAGCTATATAAGAGGAAGGAGTCTGCAAAGAATTTTCTTTATTGTAGATGAAGCACAAAATCTAACTCCTCACGAAATTAAAACAATAATTACCCGTGCAGGTGAAGGAACAAAAATTGTTTTTACCGGCGATATTTACCAGATAGATCATCCTTATCTGGATACAATGTCAAACGGACTCTCATACCTGATCGATCATTTTAAGGGACAGAAACTCTACGCACATGTAAATCTAGAAAAAGGTGAAAGATCTGAACTTGCCGAACTAGCAAGCAATTTATTATAAATTTTACGGCAGTTCTGTAAAAAGGACTGCCAATATTACACCAACCACTTTTAAATTTGTGAAAACAGCCCTTTGACTGCGTTTTAAGTTTGGAAAATCTTCACCGCCCGTGTGCGGTATTTCCAGTTAAAATAACTATATTTAATCACCACAAATCTTAGGGGATAAAATGAATAAAAAACTTTTACTCTTTTTCCTATGCTGCTCAACAATGTTTCTGGCGCAGGGAAAAATTACTCAGGAACAACTTTCCGAAATAAGAAATTCATTCAAACCAACTTCAGCTCAAAAAGCTGTTATTAATGCCGTAACAACAAACGGAATTTCTAAATCTGCGTTCAATCGTGAGAATGCAGGAAAAACAGATCACTTTTTCAAATACAGAGTTGATGTAAAAGGGATCACCGATCAGAAAAGTTCAGGCAGATGCTGGATGTTTACAAGTATGAATATGATTCGTCCGAAAATCATCAAAAACCTTAATCTTTCAGGATTCGAATTTTCAACAAACTATCTTTTCTTCTGGGATCAGTTTGAAAAATCAAACTTAACTTTACAGACTTTTATCGATACACGCGACAAAGAGTTTAACAACAAACGTGTTGAAATATTGTTTAGAGGTCCTATCGGCGACGGCGGCGTATGGTCAATGTTTGCAGATATTTCTCAAAAGTATGGTCTTGTTCCAAAAGAAGTAATGCCTGAAACTTATAACAGTGAAAAAACTTCTATAATGAGAAAGTTTTTGAAAAGAAAACTTCGTGAAGGCGGACTCGCAATACGCAGAGCGCATGAAAAGGGAGAATCATTATCAAAACTTGAAGAAATCAAAATTGGTGTTCTGAAAGATATTTACAGAATTTTAGTTGTTTCGCTTGGTGAACCACCTGTAGAGTTTCAGTGGAGATATAAATCAAAAGATAATAAAGTCAGTTCTTTAAGAACTTATACTCCTTTATCATTCTACAAAGAATATGCAGAATCTCAGTTTGAAAATTATGTTATGTTAATGGATGATCCTACTCGTCCTTACTACAAATTATATGAAATTGAAAATGATCGCGACTTGTATGAAGGTAAAAACTGGAAATATATAAACCTTCCGGCGGATCAGATTAAGAAATATGCTATTGCATCTATCAAAGCTAATGAAGCTATGTACTTCAGCTGCGATGTTGGTAAGCAGATTGACAGAAAAAATGGCGTGTTATCAGTAGACAATTACGATTATGAATCTCTATTCGGTGTTAAATTCGGAATGGATAAAAAAGACAGAATCCTTACAAGAGAAAGTGGTTCTTCACACGGAATGGCTCTTGTAGGTGTTGATGTTGATAATCAGGGAAAACCTGTTCAATGGCTGCTTGAAAACAGCTGGGGAAAAAGCAGCGGACATAATGGTTATTTAACTATGACTGACAAATGGTTCGACGAATATATGTTCCGTGTTGTTGTTCTTAAAAAATTCGTAGATAAAAAAACATTGGAATTACTTAAATCAGAAGTTGAAATGCTTCCGCCTTGGGATCCGATGTTCTAATATAATTTTAACCTTGAGGGCCACCCGGTCTTCAAGGTTTTACCTTCCCTCCTTTTTTTGACTTAAATCAAATGTAATCCGATTTTTAATTTCTACCTTTGAATAAAGAATTTATGCAAAGGAGTTTAGAATGAAAGTTTATTTGATTAAGGCATCTGCCAGCAGTTCATTTTCGCAATATAAAAAAGAGAGTGGCGGACCTCCGCAAAATATCTTTTCAACCGCGGCCTGTACTCCCAAAAATATAGAAATTGAAATGGCCGATGAAACAATCGGAATGAAGGCAAATCTGAAATCCACTGCCGATCTGGTAGCAATTTTTATGTCAACACCAGATGCAATTCGCGCTTATGATTTGGCAGAGCATTATAAAAAAGCGGGCAAAACTGTTGTGCTTGGCGGACTTCATACAAAGTTCTGCAAAGAGGAAGCTGCTCAATATGCAGATTCTTTACTGATTGGTGAAACTGAAGAAATCTGGGAAGAATTACTTGAAGATTATAAATCGGGAAACCTTAAACCTGAATATGAAAGAACAACACCCTTTGATCTTCAAAACCTGAAACCATATCCGCTGGATATAATTTCTCCTTCCAAGTATAATTATGTCTGGTCAGTGGTTGTATCTCGCGGATGTCCCTACTCCTGTGAATTTTGTCTGGTACCGGAATTTGCGCCCAAATACAGAACTCGTCCCATAAAAAACATAGTTGATGAAATAAAACAAATTAAAGCACAGGGAATTGAATGGATGGAATTACATTCTGACAATCTGACTGTCGATAGAAAATTTGCCCTGGAGCTTTTCAGAGAGCTTAAACCGTTAAACCTGAATTTTATTGCTGAAACAACAATTAAAATTGCAGATGACGACGAACTGTTAAATGCTGCTGCCGAAGCAGGCATAAAGTACTTTTTATTCGGATTGGAAACTATTTCCAAAGATGCGCTAAAAGGGATGAACAAAAGTTTTGTGGAACCTGAGAAAATTGCCGAACAGGTTAAGAAAATACAAAAGTGCGGTATTAAAGTTGGTTCCGATTTCCTGTTTGGGTTTGATGAACATAATGAATATATATTTGAGGAAACTTACGAGGCGCTAAAACAAATAAAACCGGATGAAATTTATCCGCATCTGTTAATACCATTTCCCGGTTCAAAAATGTATACAAGATTAAAAAATGAAAATCGGATTATTACAGAGGATTGGTCAAAATATGACGGTGCACATACTGTTTATTCTCCGAAACAGATGACAGCATCGCAGCTTGAAGAAGGAACCTACTGGGTATGGACAAAATCTTCCGGACTTGTAAAAAAATGGTATTCGAATTTATTTAATTAAGTAAGTCATCCCTTGAAGACTTAGCCTTCAAGGGAATTAAATTTATTTATCTTCGATATAAACCGCAGTTCCGTACACCAGAATTTCAGCAGCACTTTGCATAATTGAACTGGTTGTATAACGACAATTCACAATTGCATTTGCACCAAGTTCAGCAGCCTGTTTCTTCATTCTGTCAGAGGCTTGCTCTCGAGATTCTGCCATCAGTTTTGTATACTCTTCAATTTCTCCGCCAACTACAGTTTTGAAAGCAGCTAAAATATCTTTACCCATATGTCTGGCACGAATTGTATTGCCTTTTACAGTTCCAAAAACTTTTTTTATCTCTTTTCCTGCAATATCTGGTGTAGTTACTACAATCATCGCTGAATCTCCTTGTATTTATCTTTTTTATTAACTGTAAATTTTTCTCTCGCAACTGAAAACAATAATATGGTTCCGCCAAAGAAAATAAATGCCAGAGCATATTTCATTAACAGAGGTGTGGAAGGATCTGTTAAAATTGCTTCGGCTAAATGAAACGCACCAAAACCTAAAACAATCAGCATACCAATACTGATTAAAATCCAGGCCAGACCTCTTTCTATTCTGTTGTAAACTCCAAGCCAGTACGAATCCCAAAACTCTACTGACGGATTTTTCAGACTCATTTTATTTATCATATTTTTTACCTTTGTTTGTTCTTCGAATTCTTTTTTAAATTCAGGATCTGACAAAAGCAAATTATCAACCTGAGGTTTTTCCTCTTCCGAAAGAATTCCCTCAAGATATTTTTCAAGTAATATTATTTTTTCTTCATCCATTATTTATTCCCCTCCAGCTTTTTAGCAAGTTTTTTTCTCGCGTAGTAAAGTCTGGACATAACCGACCCGACAGGTATGTCTAACAATTCGGCTATTTCATTGTAACTCAGATTTTCAAACTCTTTTAATATCAAAATTTCTCTGTCACTGTCACTTAGTTTGAACAAAGCTTTTTCCATTTCCGATTTTAATTCCTTATGCTCGATATTTTCAATGGTATTATCTTCAGCATTTAATTCTTTACATTCCAGCAGATCAACTTTTTTATCGGTCTTTCTGCCTCTTATCATATTCAGACAATGATTTTTCAGAATTTTATAATACCAGGTGAAAAACTTTCTGTCTTTATCAAACTTGGAATAATTTCTATACGCTTTTATAAATGCCTCTTGCGATGCATCCATTGCGTCATCGTGATTTCCCAATATCCCCAGAGCAGAGAAATATGCTCTTTTCATATACTGGTTTACCAGAGTGGAAAATTCACTTTTTTCAAATTTTGACATTTCATCCTTTGATATAATTTTTTCCATTATTTCCCGGTATTTTCTTTAATCCAATTTGTAATCAGCTCAAGAGCTTCCGGAGCAAAAGTTTCTTCAATTTCACCATATCTTGATGATGCACCTGTTTCACAATGTTGAAACAGATGGTTTAATCCTTCTAATTTAACAATTTTATATTTATCATTTCCCCCTTCAATCAGAGCTTCTTCAATTTTCTGAAGATTAATATCTGCAGGAACCTGAGTATCATTTGCGCCGTTTATTGCTAATACAGGACATTCAACTTCTGTAATTGTATCGTAAGGATCGATTTCTGTAAAAAGTCTGTACCAGGGAGAAAGAAGTTGTCTGATTTGCATAGAAATAATTTGTTCTGTTTTCTTTTGTTTAGTTTCATCAAGAGTGTCAAACTTTGTTCTGGTTTTCAGAATAGCAGTCAGCTTTTCTTTTTTGTCATTTTTAGGAAGCATTGAAGTAACAATATCAATTATTTCCTGCTGTTGTTCTTTTAACTCTGCAGCTTTTTCTTTAGACATTCCTTCTGCAATTGCCATCAGTTCTACTTGTCTGACAATTATCTCGCCGCCACTGATTCCGGGTCCGGCAAGCATCACAATAAAATCAATATTTTCATTTTGTGCTGCTGCAATAGGTGCTACAAGTCCGCCTTCGCTATGACCAACAATACCAATTTCTGAAAATCTTGAATCTTTCTTCAGGAATTCCACGGCAGAAATAGCATCCTTTACAAAATCGAGTGTGGTTGCTGTAGCAAAACTTCCTTTTGATTTTGCAATTCCTCTGTCATCACAACGAAGAACTGCTATTCCGTTTTTTGTTAAATGATCAGCAATTACCCAGAAAGGTTTATGTCCGAGCAGAGTTTCATCTCTGTCCTGCCCCCCTGAACCGGAAACCAGAACTGCAACCGGAAACGGGCCTTTTCCTTTTGGGAGAGTCAGCGTACCAGCTAAAACCACTTCTGCATCTTCAAGATTAACAATGCTGACTTCTTCAGCACCATAGTTAAATGGCGCTTTTGGCATTTGCGGTCTTTTCAATTCAAATTTTTTGTCTGTCTTTTTCAGTATTAACGGCAATTTCATTCCACCCTGAGAAAAAGTGCCTTTTATCACATTTTCATCAAAATTTACTTTTCCCTTATAACTTGCCATTATACTTTTGATTTCAACACTGATATCACTTTTTATCAGCTCTGCTTTGGTAATCTTAATTCCGCGTGCACCTTGTTTGGGTGATTCCACAGTACCGGTAATCTTTCCTTCTGAAGTTGAAAAATTAAAAACCAGCGGCAGTTCTTGCCCCTGTATTTCCAAATTTCCAACCCACGTACCATTTAATTCCTGAGCTTCCATAACTCCGCTAAAGGAAATTACCCAGAAACATAAAACCGAAATCATTACTCCAAATTTCATTTTTACCTCTTTTTTTGTTGAACGACTATGATACACACCCGGATAACATTTTATTCAAAACTTTTTTCATTTTTTTGACATTTTAAAAATCACTCTATTTGTTTAAATTACCGACAAACTCAAACAACGGAAATATAATGATTGAAAAACTTATAAAACTCAACAGAACCTATCGGAGATTTTATCAAAATCATAAGATAAGTGACGATAATTTGCTCAAATTGGTAAATTATGCTCGTCTGACAGGATCAGCGGCTAATTTACAACCTCTAAAATACTACATTTCCAATAATGAAAAAAATAACAATCAGATATTCTCTAAAATTGCCTGGGCAGGATATCTTTCAGATTGGGCAGGACCTGAAGAAGGAGAAAAACCTTCGTCTTATATTGTTATTTTGGGTGATACAAAAATTTCCAAACAACGCTCGGTTGATGTGGGAATTGCAGCTCAGTCAATTATGTTAGGAGCAGTGGAAATGGAACTTGGCGGCTGTATGTTTGGTGCAATTAAGCGGGATGAATTAAAATCGTTACTTGGTTTTGACGAACATCTGGAAATAGAATTAGTTATTGCGCTTGGAAAACCAAAGGAACAAATAATTCTGGAAGATGTAGAAAGCAACAATGTAAAATATTGGCGCGATGAAAATCAGGTTCATCACGTACCTAAAAGAAAAATTGAAGAAATAATAATAAAGACGGAAAAATAATGAAACTGGAAAAAATTAATCCATTTGAGTTTGACTCAAAAATATTTGATTTATGGAACAACCAATGGATGCTTGTTACATCCGGAGATTTTGAAAATTCAGATTTTAATACAATGACAGTTGCCTGGGGAAGTTTTGGTGTGATGTGGAACAAGCCTTTTGTGCAAATAGTTGTTCGTCCGCAGCGACACACATTCGAATTCACTGAAAAATATGATTCCTTTACTCTTACGGCTTTTCCCGAACAATATAAGGATGCCTTAAAACTGCTCGGGAAAAAATCAGGACGTGACGGAGATAAAATTGCCGAAGCAGGTTTAACTCCGGTTCAATCTGAAATTGTTACTTCACCCGGATTTGAAGAAGCTGAATTAATAGTTGAATGTAAAAAAATCTACAGAGATAAATTTTCACCGGAAAATTTTCTGCTTCCTGAAATAGATAAAAACTATCCGCAAAAAGATTATCATATAATTTATTACGGAGAAGTTGTAAACATAAAAGCTGTATCAAAATTTAAACGGGAAACTCCCGGAGTTAAATGATGAAATCGTTATTGAGTCTGATATTGATTGTTTGTCTCACACTCTGCGGAATTTACTACTACTTTGGAGGATTTGAAGAATTAGAAATCTCCAAATCTTCCAGAGGCTTTATGATTGTCTACCAGCAGATTGATCAGGAAGATACGCGACTTAACTACCTCCTCGATAACCTTGCCTCTTATCTTGAACGTGAAAAAAATATAACCACCGATATTTCATTTGAGTATTCAGGCACAATAACGAGCAGCAAGAAAAAAGTAAGATTAACCGGATTTATTATAAAGAATCAGTTTATAAAAGGAAAATTGCGCAAAGATATTAAGATGAAAACACTTGTAAGAACCAAATGTGTTTCTGGAAAATTCCCTTATAAAAATAATTTATCAGAATTGATTTTCGATTATGCCAAGCGTTCTGAGTTTGAAGAATATCTTGATTTGCAAAATATTATACCTTCGCAAATCTTAAAAATCACCGATAAAAAGAATCAAATTATTGAATTAATTGTTCCTGAAAAGGAATGGAAAATTCAATAACTCCCTCTTTTTTGTTCCTCAAAAAATTTCAATTAATTTTTAATTAAAATATTATTCCCCGACTACGATAGTGAGTTAAAATATGCTATATAAATCTTTAACTTAACTAAACCCGGAGGCTAAAATGAAACAACTACTTACTATTTCGCAAATTTTGTTATTAGCCTTATTTATTGCAAATCTTTCCTTTGCCCAAAC
>JBGRQB010000124.1:0-13355 GCA_041725875.1 Rhodothermaceae bacterium | reverse complement strand
GTGTAAATGTTTTACAAATATCTTAATTATTTTTTGCATTTTCACAGTAACTTCGTTTCGATACACTCAACTACGTTACTGGGAAGTAATTCCATTTACACAAATCTTCTTACACTACCAGAAAAGTTGTTTATAAAAAGAAGCCCTGACATTTGTCAGGGCTTTTTATTTAATCAATGTTCGTGGTCTATATCTTCTTTATTTGGAATTATTTTTTCCATTTCAATCTGTTCCCCGAGTTTAAGTAAATACTCCCAGGAATAGATCCCGTCGCTGTTGCCATCTTTCCATAAAATATTTATGGCGTAACTCCCGACAGTCTGAATTTTTTCCACTTCATATTTACCCGGTTTATCAGGTCCTTTTTCAGGAGCTTCGTAATGTTGCCACAAAACGGTTTCTCCTTTGTTTCCTGCATCGGGAGATTCATCTCTTAAAAACTTCAACGGATAAATGTGCGTTTTGCCATTATCCCAAATAATTGACAATGTTTTTTGTTCGTTAAGTTTTATCTTTTTTGGTGATGCCATTATTACTTCCTAATTATTTCCGCCTAAAATTATTGGTAAACCATCTTTACCGGAACCAATTACAATAACTTTTGAATTTGGTGAACTTGCAAGTTTTTCAGTGGCTTCTATACCTTTCCATTTCAAATACTGATTACTGATTCCCTGAGCAACTATTTTCTGGAAATCGGCAATACCTCTTGCTTCAATTTTCTTTCTTTCAGCTTCCTGTTTCTCTTTTTGCAGTACAAACGCCATTTTCTGACTTTCCTGTTCTGCTTTAAGTTTCTCTTCAATAGATTCTTTTAATCTTGGCGGTAACTGAATAGATCTTAATTCAGCAGATTCTATAATAATTCCTCTTGCACTTATTTCTTTATCCAAACCTTTCATTATAGAGTTTGATAATTCATCTCTGGAGCTTGTATACAAAGCTTTTGCTTCATATTTAGCAGTCACATCTCTAACAATAGATCTGAATTTTGGAATAATAATTTTATCAATATAATTTGGACCTACAGTTTTGTAAATCATATTAGCTTTTCCTTCATCAATACGGAAAAGTAAAGAAATATCCAGCTGTACATTTAACCCTTCTTTAGAAGGAACACCCATCTGTGTTGTAATAGTTTGTGTCTTCTGATCGAATTTGTGAATAGATGCAAGCGGATTAACCACATTTACCCCGGGAGCCAGAGTATTATCACTAACATTACCAAAGAAATCTACAACACCCACTGTACCGGCGGGAATTACAGTAACAAATTGAAACGCACCAATGGCAATGGAAACTACACAGGCAAGGATAGCAAAAGTAGCTTCCTGCTTTTTACCATTCTTTTTGGCATACGAAAACATCATAAATGTAATTACAGCTGCAACTGCAGAAATAATAAGAAACATAGTTCCTCCGTTTTATATTATAAATTAAATTTTATCTTGTGAACATCTCAATATACAATAATTATACCTCTTAGTTAATCTTTTATTTAACCTGTTAATTGTACACCATAGTTTGTTATTTATTCAAGACTATGACAAAATTTCAGACAAATATGACATTTTTTCAGTTAATGTCAGACATTATGTATTTTTTTCATACTCCTTTGGTATAGATTTGTTTTTAACTCCGTTTTAGTGGTAAAAACAGTTTTGGCACAGCATTTGGAATAGTAGTGGCATAAAACAAAATGATAAAAAAGGAGAAAAGAGATGTATAACGCACAGTATAATTGCAAAAGCTCAATGTATTCATCAAGAATTAAAGACAATGAAAAAGATGTAGTTTTAGAAATTCCGGTACCTGGTTTTGATAAAGAAGATATCAATATTAAAGTACAGGAAGAACATCTTATTTTGAAAGGAAAAACCGAAGAGTTTGACTTTGAAAAAGTTTACCAGATAAATGATAAGATTGATGTTGAAAATATCGGAGCGGAAATTTCAAAAGGAATTTTGAAGGTGACGCTTCCAAAGAATGCTCCTACTTACCGAGAAATAACCATTAATTAACGTATTACCCCCTAAGTGAAAGTCCGGCACAAGCCGGACTTTTTCTATTAATCCCAGTTAAAGTAATCTCGTTCACCCAAAATATCCATTATTCTTCTGCGAATAATTTCATTCTTATTCTGCTTTCTGATTTTAATAGATTTTCTAAGTTCCGCAATCTCCTTTTCAAGCTCTTTGAGAGTTTCGGTTCTTTCCTTCTCTTTTAATTCAAATAATTTTCCCAAAGTTTTAGTGAGTTCGGTTTTTATACTCTCTTTGTTCTTTTTACCTAAATTGTATTCTGCAGCAAGGGCGTGACTCTGAATTTCCAGTTCAAGAATGGCATTTCTGTCGCCATGATGTTTTTTACCAAAGAACCCCGGAAAACTTCTGGTAGAAAATCTTGCCTCGTTTAGCAATTCAATATATTTTCTTTCGTCTACTTTTTTGATTTTCTCCAGATGGGCTCTCATTGTTGCAGAAAGCTGTTTCAGATATGCTTCTTCATTTAACAATGTACTTCTGAAAAATCCCGGTTCTGAAAGCACATCTGCTTCACTTGGTTTGGGAGGTTTTACTACTTCCTGGGCAGAGATTCCCTGTATAACAAATATTAAAACCGCTAATATTAAAATGTTCTTTTTCATAATATACTCCTTTATAAGTTGTTCTTTGAAATTTCAGTTTGAATTTGCTCAAGCTTATTTTTTATCGATAATATCTGACTGTTCCACGGATCGGAAACAAACTTTTTCTTAATCGTTTTTTCAACATTCTTGTTTTTCATTAAATAGAGACTGTTCTCAATATCATGAATTGTATTTGTTGTAACATTGTCATTCCAGGAAAACAGCTCATTCCCGATATCTTTTACCGGATTTGATTTATCTGAAAAGAGAAAGATTAATGAAGCAATTATTGCCATGGCAGAACCAAAAATGAGTTTGTATCCTTGTCCGGAAATCTCTGTTGTTTCAGGAAAAAGCTTTTTGACCCACACTTTGAACCTGTTTTCAGATTTACTTTCAAACGCAGCATTTAATGCTTTTTCAAATTTCAGATCACTGATATCATCCGGTTCAGCCGATTTATAAAACTGATCTGTTCCAGAGTAATCTTCCAGCAGGTTTTGCAGCTCAACATTTTTATTAATCTGACTCTGCCAAAACTTCATTTCATTTTCGGAAAGCTCAGAGGCCATATACTGCCAGATCACTTCCTCAAATCTTTCAAGCATATATTTATTTTCCTGGTCCATAACTTCCCTTTAGTTGTTTTCTTATTTTTTTTACTGCGTAGTTCATCTGACTTATAACAGTATTAAGCGGTTCATTTGTCAGCTCGGCAATTTCCTTAAACGACATATCTGAATGCTGTCTTAGCAGAAAAACTCTTTTCTGTTTTTCCGGTACATTCTTTAAAAGTCCGGCCACTATTTTACCGGCTTCCTTTAATTCAATATTTTCAAAAACATTTTCCGAAGATTCTATCTCAACCTCTTCAATATCCACTTCGGTTATTTTATTTTTTCTTCTGTAATCTATTGTAACATTATGCGCCAGAGTAAAAATCCAGGAAGAAAATTTCTGCTGCTCCCTGTAGTGCTTTAATCCGTTCCAGATTTTTATAACTGTCTCCTGAAACAAATCATCCGCAATATCTCTGTCACCGCACAACCGGATAAGAAAACTGTATAATCTTCTTCTGTAAATTTGAATCAATTTACTAAACGCAGATTGATCGCCGGTAATGCTTTTTTGTATCAGTAAATCTTCCAGAATATTCTCCTAAAATTTCGCTTCTAATGAGGTAAACGTAATTTTCTGATAATTATTTTAATTTTTCTAAAAAATATTTTGAGATTTCTTCATTTGCAAAATGTTCATTTTAAACTAAAAAAATAGTATATTAAAGTTTAGATAAAGTTCATTGAGGAATTATCGTTAAATTATTAATACCTTAACTCGATAATTAAAAAGTTAATTCATAAACAGGTTTAAATATGGCTGATAAACCAAGATTACTAGTTGTTGAAGATGATTATGAAAACCAAAAATTCCTTCAGATCTTTCTGAAAAGAAAGTTTGATTTGGAAATTTGCGACTCTTCGGAAACATTTTACGAAAAATTGGGCAATAGTAAATTTGATATTATTTTAATGGACATCTCACTTAGAGGAAAGAAAGACGGATTACAGTTAACCCGTGAGATCAGAGAAATGGATGAATATAAAGATCTTCCGGTTGTTGGTCTTTCAGCCCACGCTTTTCAAAGAGACAAAGATAATGCATATAATGCTGGTGTTGATGTGTTTCTTACAAAACCGGTTCAAAATGATGTTTTGCTGGATACACTTATCAAAACCCTTGAGCAAAAATCCGGAATTAAAGTTCAATAAAAAGGTATCCTTAGGATATCTTTTTTTTTGCCCTCTCTCTGTAACATTCTTTTAATAGTTACCGTCTAAATTCCGAATAATATTCATTATGAGGTTAATATGCTGAAAACTACTACTCTTTTATCAATACTGCTGGCATTATGCATTAGCGTTTCTCCTGCACAGATAAAACAGCACACCAAAGATTATAGATCATCTTCTCACGGCTGGGACGATTGGGATGATATCTGGGATTGGGAATTTGATTCCAGACCAATGATAGAAATCAACTACGGCGATGTAACGTTTGACCACAAAAATTTCAAAGGCAGTTTTTCTGAAAACGGTCTGGTTGAATTCAAAATAGGTTACAGCTCTCTCGACCGCTCAGGATATTCTCTTGTTGCTCTTCAGGAAAACTTCCTTTTTATTTCAAGAGTCTCTCCTTCACTTAAATCGGATATTGACAGAGATTACGATTACAAAGTGGAAATGCTTCGCGGCGGTTTTGGCTGGAGAAAAGGATTGGGATATAACAGTGGTCATCTTTCCATTATTCCTTATAATCAGACGGCAATTGCCTGGTCAAAAATTGATGAAAACCCGTTTCCTTCTACTACACCACCTATAAACGCGCATTTATCTCTGACAGATATTATTGAAGGGACTGACATAATAGAAAGATATGAAGACAGTTACAGATTTTCAGTTGCAAATGAAGCAGGATTAAAAATAGAATTAGGTCCGATGATTGCTTTTAACGGCGGATACGAAGTAAATACAATTTTCCCAAGAGTTAAAACCTGGGAAATGCTCGGAAGCTTTGCATTGGAGTATGGCGCATTAGGTTTGTTAGATGAATTTATAGAAGAGATTGAATTCTCCACTCCCGAAGCAGCTCCGATAGTAAGTTTTGTATTAAGATCTGCACTTCATTACACCTTTTACCATCTTCGTCAGGAAGATATGAACTGGCCGATTAAATCTGAGGCTTCCCTTACCTTTGAATCTTTCAAAATCGGAACAACTTTTACCTTCTAAAAACAACTACCCCAAATCATAAATTTTAATCCCGACAAAGTCGGGATTTTGCTTTTCTGTAAAAATTTGTTAAAATGAACCTTTTAAGAAGACTCAGCATCTTATTTAACTAATTCGAAACACTTTCGATAATCTACTGATTTATAAACAAGAGTAATTGTTCTAAGGAGTAAATATGGCTCACAGCGTTACATTAATTAAAGGTGACGGAGTAGGACCCGAGGTTGCTGAAGCAACCAGAAGATGTATTGATGCAACCGGTGTATCTATTGACTGGGAACCGGTTGAGGCTGGTGAAAAGGCTATTGCCGAAAGCGGCACCCCGTTACCCGACACTGTTTTAGATTCAATTAAAAATAACAAGATCGCATTAAAAGCACCAATTGCAACTCCGCTCGGAACCGGATTCCGAAGTGTGAATGTGGCTCTGCGAAAAGAGTTAGATCTTTTTGCCTGCGTGCGGCCTTGCAAATATTATCCCGGAGTTCAAAGTTCACTTAAAAATCCCGAAGTGGTTGATATTGTTATAATCAGAGAAAACACAGAAGATTTATATGCGGGAATTGAATTTCAGGAAGGTAAAGAAGATACCTCGGAAATTGTAAAGTTTATTTCCAATCAAACAGGCAGAACAATTCGTCCTGATTCCGGAATTTCTATCAAACCCATATCAGTATTCGGGACAGAAAGAATTGCAAAATTTGCCTACGAATATGCAAAACTTCATTCCCGTAAAAAGGTAACTGCGGTAACAAAATCCAACATAATGAAATTTTCAGACGGTTTGTTTATGCAGACCGCAGAAAAAATAGGGAACGAATATAAAGAAATTGAAACCGGACACGTTCTTGTAGACGCTTTATGTATGCACCTTGTTATGGACCCGACAAAGTACGATGTTCTTTGTCTGCCAAACCTTTACGGCGATATCATCAGCGATCTTGGTGCCGGATTAATTGGCGGATTGGGAGTTGCTCCCGGCGCAAACATTGGTAACGATTATGCAGTATTTGAAGCAACACACGGCTCAGCCCCCGATATAGCAGGTAAAAATCTGGTTAATCCTACTGCAATGATTTTATCCGGGGTTCTTATGTTAAAACACCTTCACGAATTTGATGCAGCTGAAAAACTGGAAAACGCAGTTGCTGCCGTAATTAAAGAAGGTAAATCTGTAACTGCTGATTTGAAACCGGTTAAAAACGACCCCACAGCAGTTGGAACTATTGAAATGGCAGATGCAATAATTAATAAAATGTAAAAGTTTCACCTCGACACTTAACTAAACGGAAAGAGAGGTTAGAATGGATTATATTAAAGAAAAATTTTTCGACAAAGCTAAACCTATAGCCGAAGAAGTAAAAACAATGGTAAAAAATTACGGCAAAAAGCCGGCAGGGGAATATACCATTGAACAAATTCTTACCGGAATGAAAGGTGTTGTGAGTCTGTTAACACTCACTTCAAAACTGGACCCTGTTGAAGGTATAAGATTTAGGGGATATTCTATACCTGAACTAAAGGATAAACTGCCTAAACTTTCTCCGGATGATGAACCACTTGCAGAAGGAATATTTTATCTTTTGCTTCTCGATGAACTCCCGACTCTTAACGACGTAAACTTCTTAACTGAAGAATGGAGAAAAAGATCAGAAGTTCCTCAGTATGTTTTTGATATAATTGATCAGCACCCGAATGATTCCAGACCAATGGTATTGTTCAGCTCCGCAATTTTATCAATGGCTCACGATTCAAAATTTATAAAAAAATATATTGCAGGAATGCATAAAAAAGAATATTGGGATACAACTTTTGAAGATACTATGGATCTTATTGCCCGTCTCCCGAGAATTGCTTCCTACATTTACCGTAAATTATACTATAATAACGAACAGATCGAACCTGATCCGAAGCTTGACTGGTCAGCAAATCTGGCTCATATGATGGGTTACGACCACGAAGATATATATAAACTTTTCCGTCTCTATATGGTTGTTCATTCCGATCACGAAGGTGGAAACGTTTCTGCTCATACAACTCATCTTGTTAACTCAGCACTAAGTAATCCTTACTATTCACTTTCTGCCGGAATGTGCGGACTTGCAGGTCCTTTACACGGAATGGCAAATCAGGAAGTGATGAAATGGATTCTTCAGATGCGTGAAGAAATTGGTGAAGACAATTGTCAGGATAAAGAAATGGTTGAAAAGTTTGTACTTAAAACTCTTTCTAACGGACAAGTAATTCCTGGATTCGGACACGCAGTATTAAGAAAAACAGATCCGAGATATATGGCGCAGCGTGAGTTTGCATTGAAGTATCTTCCAGATGATGAAATATTCAAAATAGTAAATACTCTGTTTGAAGTAGTGCCTCCTATACTTCAAAAAACAGGAAAAGTTAAAAACCCATATCCAAATGTTGATGCTCATTCCGGAACACTTCTTCTTCATTACGGAATTAAAGAATATCCTTTCTACACAGTTCTGTTTGGTGTTTCAAGAGCTCTGGGTGTTTTATCACAACTAATCTGGGATCGTGCTTTGGGTCTGGCAATAGAGCGCCCTAAATCACAAACTCTTGATTGGTTCAGAGATCAGATAAAAAGAAACTGATACATCTCTTCTATAAATTCTTCCGGTCGGCCTGTTTTTGCTGACCGGATCTCTATTCCTTCCGGTTAAAAAATTATTTTACTAAATAAATTATCATATATTCATTTTTTGATTGTATCTGAAAAATTCCTTCTCTATTTTTATACGTTTAATACGTATTTAAAACCCGGAGGAAGGATGAAAAAGTACTTATCAATTTTGGTTGCATTACTATTAATTGTTGCCTGCGCGAAACAAGAACCATTACCTGAAAATTACAAAGAAGTTATTGGTAAATATTATCAGACTGCAAAATATGATTCTGCTCTAATTCTTATTAACAGATTACTTGTTGAAAAGAAAGACCTTACCGAGCAGGAAACAAAAATGTTCACAAGCTACAAAATGTCATTACTTATCCAGTTAAAAAAATATGAAGAAGCTCTTCCTATAGCTATTGAGATTGAAGCAAAATCTGAAAGAAAATCTCCTTACAGAGTTGAACCAATTGCACAATGTTATCTTGGTCTTGGCAAAATGGACGAAGCTGTAAAAGCTGTTAATAAAATGGTTGATTTAGGATTCAAAAACTTGGCTTATTTTGATGAAGAACCTTACACAAAATTGAAAAAGCTTGATGTTTATTCTGAAATCGAACAAAAAATTAAAGATAATATTGGTCTTGATAAACCTGCAAAAGATTTTACTTTAACAGACCTTAACGGAAAAGAATTTACTTTATCAAAAATGAAAGGTAAAGTTGTATTAGTTGATTTCTGGGCAACCTGGTGCGGACCTTGTCGCAGAGAAATTCCTAACCTTGTAAAATATTATGATGAATTAAATAAAAAAGGATTTGAAATTTTAGGCGTAAGTCTTGATCCTGAAAACAAACTTGAAGATCTTAAAAAATTCATTGAAAAAGAAAAAATGAACTGGCCTGTATTTTATTCAAGTAAAGGCTGGGCTGATCCTACATCAAGAATGTACGGTGTTAACTCAATTCCTTCAACCTGGTTGATTGATAAAAAAGGTGTTTTAAGATACTTCTCACTTCACGGCGAAGAAGTTAAAACAAAAGTTGAAGAATTGTTAGCTGAAAAGTAGATTTATTAAAGGCTCCTGAAAAGGAGCCTTTTTCTTTCCCCTGCCTTAATTATTTTATTTTCCTGAAAACTTTTTACTTATACATACGTCTATAGTACCGAATGATTGTTATGTTGGGGAGTAATTCGGTCTTTTGATGAAAACAGGGGTGGTTTCATCAATTCCAAAGTTACTCCCTTATTTTATTCCTGTACCCTTTCCCCATTATTTAATATTTTTGTAATGTTAAAATCAATTGAGGCATTATGAAAAAATCAGCTATTCTCTGTTTATTCTTTTTTATATTTATCTCTGCTCAGTCAGATATAAAAAATAAAATTTCCAACCAACCCGAATATGAGTTTATTTCTATTTCCGAAGAAGAACCTCTTCACGATGTTTTAAACAAAATTGATCTGATCACGTCAAATCAACTTTCAAAAAGATTAAATTTCAGCGAACTGAAAAATAATCCGGTTGGAATCAGTGTTTCCAGAATTCATTATAAAAAGGCACTTCAGACTCTTGCAGGATTGTTTGATTTCAAAATTAACAAAACAGAAAATTCTCTGGTTCTTAACAAAATCACAGATAAGAAAAAAAGCTGTTCTGATAATCCGGCTCTTGAAAAGCAGATTAATATTTCTGCAATTTTATTTGAAGCAAATATTGGCGACCTGAAAGAGAGAGGAATAAACTGGCAGGCAATTTTATCCAAACATGGATTGAGAATAGGTTCCGATTTCAAATCATTTAAGCCCGATAACGATAAAAATAATTTCCTGCCCGATTTCAACTTATCTGTTGCAGCCGAAGGAGATATTGGTCCGTTTAGCGGTTATGTTAATGCCGTATTAAAATTTCTTGAAAATGAAGAACTTGGCGAAATTGTTTCTCGTTTATCTGTAACTGTGCGTAACGGACAAACAGGAAGAATGCAGGTTGGCGATGATATCTCAATAAAGCAGCTTGATTTTGCCGGTAATGTGACTGACAATTTTATTCCGACAGGAACAATAATTGAAGTAACACCAAAACTTGGCGAACACAAATCAATTGATTATGCTTTACTTGATGTTCACGTAGAACGCAGCGTTCCTTATCCTGGCGAAATTACAACCAGTATCAGCAAAACAGCTTCAGATACAGAAGTAATTATGAAAGATGGTGAAGAATCAATAATCAGCGGTTTACTTGTAACTGAAGAACGCAGCATCCGCGAAGGTGTTCCTTTGTTAAAAGATCTTCCCTGGTGGTTTCTGGGCTTACGTTATCTCTTTGGTTATGACAAACAGGTTTCTCTTAAAAAAGAGGCTGTTATTTTATTAAAAATTGAAATAGTCCCTCCTCTTACAGAGAGAGAGTTTGATCCGTCAATTAATCTCATTAGAGAAAAAATTGAAAATGACAGAAAAGAGATTCAAAAATATAAAAGATTACCTACAGTAGAAGAGAAGAATGAAAATTAAACTTAGCATATTATTAGCATTTTCTCTTTTTATCACCGGATGTGATCTGAAAGATTTAAGTTCTCCCGATTCTGTTTTGGGAAAGCGTGATTCAACTGTAACAGCCAAAGTAGCAAAGTGGTATAACAATCACACAGCAGCCATTGTAATTACCAATGATTCTGGGTTGGCTGATACAGCTGAATATCGTATACAGGAGTTTCCTTATCTCCACGGTGTGAAGATGAATTACGAAATGGTAACAAACAACTTTGTGGGTTACCCCGACAGAATAAAAAAAGTTTTTACTCGTCTGCTGAAATTTGGACACGGCATCTATGGTCACGGTCACTGGCATTATAACCACGATCTGTTAAGCTATGAAAAATCATACGATTCTTTTTACAGATGTTTTAGAGCTATGGATAGTCTGGGTCTGGGCGTTGTAACTTATGCTTATCCTGGCGGCAACGGCTACAAAATGAGAACGCGTAACGCATTGAGGGATGCAGGTTTTCTTGCAGGAAGATATTACGATCAGATCGGTCATCTTAATCCTTACATTGTGCCGGAAGATGAAACTGAGCCGCGTGACTGGTACGCTCTGCCGACACTTGTAATGCAGGATTACGGTTATGATGCATGTGACATCTGCATTAACAACACAGCTGAGTTAATTCCTTTTCTTGATGAAACATTAAACAGGAACGCATTGCTGATAATTACTTATCACGCAATTGGGCAAACCAACCAATATGGTTATTATGATTTTGAAAACTACAAACAAGATATTCTTGCAATTGCAGAACGTGATTTATGGACTGCCCGATTTAACGATGCAGTTCTATATATTCTTGAAAGAAAAACTGCAAGGGCAGAAGTAACCTGGCACTTTAACGAAAATGAATCACCTGATAAAATATCTGTGACTGTTTCGGATGAATATTCAAATAATGAAAGATTCAGACAACCACTTACCATAATGTTTGATGTTCCCCTTTGGTGGAAAGGAAAAACTGTTTCAGTCTGCAAAAATGATAAAGAAATATTTGAGGTGAAGTGTGATTCTGAACAATTTAAAGTTTCACTTCCTCCTGATGAATCTACTTATCAACTGAGAGTAAAATTATAATTATATGAACATATTTTCATATTAAAAATTTCGAACTTCTTATAGTTGATATTTATTTTTTACGTTGAATTTAATTTTTTTTTCGTCTATTTTAGTCGTGTTAATAAGGCATACTGGCGCATATTCAATTTATTGATAACATTAAACCCCGTTGATAAGATTTAGTTATTATACATTTTAACTGAGAAGTTTTTGTGGATTGCTGGATGGGTCCCAGCCATTCGGCATTTCCCTTCCCCTGTTCCCCGGGGTTTATCGCATTTTCCCCGGGGGCAATTTAATCTTAAATTACCTTTGTAAAATTTGAGTTTTAAAACCGGAAAAGTTTTTAATCTGAAGAAATTTATTTACTCAACAAACTCCCTCAGATTAAAATTTATGAAGTGTGTGTTATATTAAAAATCCGATGACCTGACTTACAATTATTACAAACACCAGAGCAAAAGGATAAACAGTTGCATAACCTATTTTTGGCGCATCAGAATCAGTTACAGGTTCAATTGCACTTAATGCCGGAGTTGATGTCATTCCCCCTGTTAAACCGCCAAGCAGCGTAAGGTAATTCATTTTCAGAAAAACTCTCCCGACAAGAAGAGCCAGCACCATTGGAACAATTGTTATAACCGCTCCCACAACAAGTAATTCAGGTCCGTTAGCCGATATTGTTTCCAGCAATTTACCACCTGCATTTGTACCAACACTTACAAGGAAAAATACCAAGCCAATTTTTCTTAAAAACTGATTTATTGTTCCGCTTACATTCCATACCAGCGGACCGGTTCTGCCTATTTTACTTAAGATAAGAGCAGCCATTAAAACACCGCCTGTTAACCCAAGTTTAAAATCCATTCCGAATATTGGCAGACTTATCTGACCTATCAAAATTCCCAGAATAACTCCAATTGTAATTGGAAGTAAATCTAACTGGGAAAGTTTATCGGCGCTGTCGCCAAATAATTTTGTAACAGCTTCCAGATTTTGTTCTGTACAGGCAACTCTTACTTTATCACCAAGTTGTAATCTTGTTGAAGCTTTTGGCGGAATATCAATTCCTGCACGACGAATTCTTGCAGCAGTAGCATCGTATGATGCGTGCAATGCAAGTTCTGATAATGATTTATTTACTATCTCTTTATTTGAAACAAGTAAATCTTTTATAATAAATCTTCTGCTTAACGGAATTCTTGTCTCTGTTTCATTACCAATAAGGAGTTTGATTTTATCGAGTCCGTCAGCAGTTCCCACAGCTTTAATTATATCACCTTTATTCAGAACCGTAGATTCGCCCGGCGTAAATGCGGTTCCGCTTTGAGAAATACGGGAAATATTACACCCGGTAATTGATCTCAATTTTAGCTCGCCAAGTTTTTTCCCGAACACATTTTGATTTTCCACACAAAAGTTTTTGTTAAAAACTTCCGGGAAATCTGCTTTAACACTTTGGTTATATTTTTCTTCCTCTTTTCCTATTTTGATATTGAACATTTTAGGAGCTAATCTGACAAACAATATCACTCCCAAAACTCCAAACGGATATGCAATACCAAACCCTATTGACGCAAGAGTAGAGCCCGTGCTTTCAATTGCTGCTGCCAGACCCGGAGTACTTGTAAGCGCTCCTGTGAAAATTCCTGCAATAAGTTTTAAATCAATATCAAAAAGATATCCAAGAAGCAC
>JBGRQB010000123.1:0-13336 GCA_041725875.1 Rhodothermaceae bacterium | reverse complement strand
ACAGAAGAAGAGTTGCAGCAGACACTTACTGCAATTGATGAATCACTTGCTTATGTAAAAGAGACAATCGGTTAATAAATTAAAAGGGAACCTCGGTTCCCTTTTTTATTAATCTAAAATAATCTCTTCCATAATTTCCGGTTCTTTTATTTCAGGATCGGCAGCTTCTTCCCTTTCTTCATTTATTACTTTCACTTCTTTTAATTTGAAGAAATCTACTTCAGCAGCAATTACCCATATCTTTGCAGCTATTCTCGTCCAGATAAATACCTGCTGCACAATCAGCATCATAAAAATTGCACTGCCTGTGCTCATTGTTGTTTTTGATTCAACAAACCAGTAAAGAAGAACAAGCAGAGCCGGAAAGATCATTGTCATTAAATAGAGAAAGTATGACTTGAAGTTTTTAAGAACAAAACCCAAGGATTTCCATCCTGCTGAAATTACTTTTCTGCTGTTTTCGTTTATCAGTTTTATTTTAGTGAAATCTGCGGTCAGAGCAAAAAGAGCAATAACTGCAAGATGAATAACACCAATAACAACAACAGTATATACAACACTTGCTTCACTTTGGGCTGTGTTTGCAGCAATATCAACTATTATTGATGCAGGGATAAACATCCCTATAAATAGAAGGGCCTGAATTACAATATTGTAAAAGGAAGTTCTGAGAAGTCGCCAGAAGTTTTCTCCGCAGGCTGACATAAAAGTTTTGATATCAAATTTTATATTTTCCTGTAAAAGCGTTTTTATAATTCCGCCTGTTAAAACCACAGAGAAGAAAAAGTAACCTATGCCAAGCCATTTAATAATTGAAATAAAAGATGAAATGATATTTCCAAATTCTTTATTGGTTTCAAAAAATGCGGTATAGTCAAATCCTTTAAGAAGTTCGGCAACAAGCAGAGAGTGTGTCATTTCCGATTTTGCTATGTTAAAGAACGGAATAACAAGAATAAGAGCGCCAAAGAGCGTTGTAAGATAAATTAATGTTATCATCTTTTTTGATGCCAGAGTCATTTTTAATCCGGCTATATATGAACCAAACATAATATTTCCTTATTAGTTATAAATTAGAAAAACATTGTCACCATTGTGTTCTGAACCCAGAAGAGCATTTTTGCAGCGTACTTCCATACAACGCCTGTTTCCGGTTCGAGGGTGAGACTATTATTTATCAGATTCATATCGATCAGAATTTTATTTTCGGGATCGAGTTTTACCCATTTTATTTTTTGCGGATTTTTATATTTAAATACTTTTATTCTTTCAACACCGTTCCATTGTTCTTTTATTTCAGAGCCATCTTCAAACTGAATAAGAAGTTCCTGAGGAACAACAACGTCACCAATTCTGGTAATAACTACTTTACTTATGTAATTAATATCATCTTCCGGTTCTGATGAATGAAATTGTTTTTCATCATCAATTCCGCTCAGTTCAATTTCATCTTTGTTTTCTGTGATATCAATTGAGGATACTTTGTAATCGCAAATGTCAGATGTGTTGAGTGTCTGACAAAAATATTGTGTTACATCAATTCTGTTTTTAAGTTCTGGGTTTTGTTCAACAATCTCTTTTGCAATGTCGATAAAATCTTGTCCGCCCGGATGTTTAAATTTCCATCTTTCAAAAAAGATTTTCATTATTTTATCCATTGTTTCTTCTGTTACAATGTTTTCAAATGTTGCCAGAACAATTGCAGGTTTGTTGTAGCTGAGAGTTCCGTAACCTCCGTCTTTAAAGAGCCAGGCTGGTCTGTTAATTTCAGCTATATAAGGGTTCTGCATACCAACGTATCCGCTTCTGCTCATTTCCATATCACCCAAGTGGAAGCCTGCAAAATCGGTAAAGGAGTGTTTTTTACCGTAGTATTTATCCATAATACGGTTTTCGAAATGAGTGTTAAAGCCTTCATCAATCCAGGCTTCTTCAAATTCGTTGCTTGCAAGGAGTCCCATAAAATAATTGTGTCCAAGTTCGTGAATGGTAACCATTTCTGTGGTTCTTATTCCATCGGGCATACCCCAGATACATCCGGCAGTGATAAACATAGGATATTCCATTCCCGCGGAGGCAAGTCCCCTGAACGGAGGATCAACTATAGTCATTGAAGGATAGGGATATTTCCCTAGTTTTTCATCAAAATATTCAAAGGCGTATTTGGCAGCCTGAATATGGTTTTCCGCTTTTGAGATATGCTGCGGCTGAATGAGGAGTGTAATATCAACATCTTTCCATTTATCTTTAACAACTTCAAAAAGTGGCGAGGCTGTCCAGGCAAAATCAACAACATCTTCTGCTTTATATTTTAATGTTTTTGTGCCGTCGCTGTTTTTTGTTTCTTCCTGTAAAACTCCTGTTGCTCCCACAACAAATTTTTCAGGGATTGTTATATCAACATTATAGTTTCCAAAGTCGGCATAAAATTCAGTATTTGCGTGAAACTGGTGACAGTTCCAGCCTGCTTCTTCTCTTCCCCGCTGACCTTTATCTTCAAAGACTCCTATTTTCGGGAACCATTGTCCCACAAGGAAATAGTCGTCACTAAATCCGGTTCTGGCCATAATTTGCGGAAGCTTGGCAGTAAACTTTATATTCAGGGTTATCTCCTGATTTGGTTTTATCTCTTTTTCAAGGGGAATTCTTATAACCGTTCTGTCATAAAGATTATCATCATCGGGATGAATAAATTCTATTGCCTGAGTGAGATTTACCCCTACCTCAAGAGCGATATAATCAATATCGATCCATCCCCAGGCTGCAGAGTCTTTTTCGCTTGAGAAGCCTCTGTGGCGCATTCCCGATTCTATCATAAATGTAGATTTGGAATTTTTGAATGCGTTCAGATAAAGATGGAACTGCAATTCTTTTACAGGCACGGAGGTTATATTTTTCCAGTGAAGTTTTTCAGTTGCGGTAAGCATTTTTGTTTCGGGATTAAGTTTAACGCTAATATCGTAATTTGCGTTTTGCGGACTCAAAGTCTTTGCGGCGCTTTCCTGTGAAAGGAGAGGAATTGTGAACAAACAAAACAGATAAATAAGTTTTTTAATTTTCATATACTACCCTGTTTGACTTCAAAATAATAGACAATAAAGTCTTGTTTTTATGTGCAGATGTCACAAATTAAAGAATTTAACATTAAAAATAAATTCTTAACTGAAATTCCTTTTTGTCAGAGAGGGTGTTTATTCTTTTCTGAGAGAAGGCAAAAGATCTGAAGAGAGTGCCTGTTTTGCTGAAAAGTGAGTCCAGAAAACTCCGTTGGCAGTTACTATCAATATAATCAGAGTTATGAGAAGATACGGAATTTTATCTATTGAGGAGAAGCTTGCAAAAAGTGATGCAGTTAAGCCGACTAATATTCCTGCAAAAAGAAGAAGTAAGTGCCCCTGGACAATCATCTTTTTGATCATTTTTTTTTCTATCCCGACTGCCTGCATAAGTGCAAGTTCACTTTTTTGTTCGTAAACATTTCTAAATACAACAATTGCAATTCCAAAGCTTCCGAGAAAAATTCCGAAACTTCCGAGTATCAAAAATATTGAGAGATAGGTATTTTCTATTTTATTAAACTGCGCAAGTCGCTCTGTGGTTCTGGTAAGGGTTATTCCGTAATCTATCAAAGAGTTTGATAATTCTTCGGAAAGTTGTTTTGCCTTGGCAATGTTATTAAGAAGAAAAAGCTTACTGCCTGTGACTGTGTTAAATTTTTGAAGGAAAGCTTTTTCCGAAATTATAATATTTCCCTGAAAGATAGAGTTTTCCAATCCTGCTACAAGTCTGATAACAAATCGCTCACCATTATCAGCCGTGTAGGTTAATGTATCGCCAACGGCTTTTCCCATTTGCCAGATGATGTCTGTTTCATTTGCAATTGCAGGAATGTAGTTTTCATTATTCTTTTCCAGTTCTTTCCAGGGATTTTCAGCATCAAAATTTTCTATTGCTGATTTTACCCTAAAAGGATTAAGTTCTGCAAAAACTTTTGTATCAACTCCGAGCACCTGAGGGTTTGTGACTCTGTTAAGGTTCAGACAACTTGCATCATCCCCTTCTTTCATTCTGAACTGCACAAAGTTTATTTTATCGGCAGATAAGTTTGTAAGGTTATATTCTTCCTGAATTTCAGAATTGTTAAGATCGTTATAAAACGGAAGTGACATTTCTGCAATGTAGGAGAATCCGCCGGTTCCTGATTTTCTGTCACTCAAATCAGCGGGAACGCTTTTCTTATTAACGCCTACAGTGAAAACGATAAACAGGCCGCTTGCAAGGAGTCCGAGCAGCATCAGACTCCTCTTTCTGTTAACTGCCAATGTTTTAACTGCCGTTGTAAAGAGGTTTATCTTTCCATTATTATTTTTTGACAGCAGTCTGTTCATCCAGTGATTTATAAGGAAGATTCCGGAAGATAAAATCATAATTCCCACAAGGAAAAAGGTTCCGAATCTTTCTGAACCTTTGCCGGATTCGGTTATAAATAAAATGATAAGAGAAAGAGCAACACCAGCTATTCCTGATATCAGGGAAAGTTTGCTTTTACTTTTGAATATATATTTTAATCCTGCTGCCGAACGCTGCAACTGGTGAATTGTGTTTTTCAGGTGTCCGCGCAGGAATAGCAAAACAGTAATCATAGTTATGATAACGCCTGTTGACAGGCCGGTAAGAACCGTTACAGGATTTACATACATTTCAAGAGCGGAGGTTCTTACAATATCGGACCAGATAGATTTAAGAGCAGCAAGAACAATCTGATTGTAGCCGATTCCTGTAATAACTCCGAGCATACTTCCGAGCAGGACAAGAATAAATGTTTCAGATAAAACAATCTTTCTGATACGCTCTTTGGTGAAGCCAATGCCGAGCAGAATTCCCTGCTCTTCCGAGCGTGATTCAACATTGAGGATAAACAAGAGTCCGGTTAACAAGAGTGATGCAATAATTATAAAGAAGCTCAATCCGATAAAGAGTCCGGAAAAATCGACTAATTTGGAGCTTGCATTAAGAGCAGATGTTTTCACATCAATAATTTCCATTCCATAATCGGATGGAGAAAGATTTGCAAGAAGTCGGTTTTCCAGTTCTGCTTTTTTGATTTCCTTAAATCTTATTGCGGTCTGACTCCCAAATCTGTTGCTCCACAATTTTTGTGCTGTTTTAAGTGACACAAATCCTTTTGGGGTTCCTCTATATTTATCCCAGTAGTTTTCATCACGTTTTTTAATTTTATCAAAATCGACAGGAATACCTGGATGCCAGTCGAGACAGCTCTCAGCTTCTGTGAGTCCGGGAAAATCGGGCATCAAATTTTTATCCGCATAAACACCTTTAATTGGCACAATGCTTTTTACAATAAAGAATGTGGAATCTTCAACAAGATTTCTTTTTTCTCCAATTGTAAAATATTTAACTTTTAATTTATCGCCCGGTTTTGCTTTCAGGTCGGCAGCAAGCCAGGAGTTTATAACGATTTCATTTTCCTTAATTCCCTTTACCTTTTCAGTTGCTGATAAAAAGGAATAAGATGTGCTGCTGTTTCTGTTTTTAATTTCATTTACAAAGTATGTAAGGATTTTTTCATTATCTGTTTTTGTGTTTTGAGCAGATTTTATCAATGGTTCATCAAGAAAAATTCTTTTAGATCTTAATTCAATTTCAGGTGAATTATTAAGATTATTTAATTCAATTCCGTAATCTTCAAGCTTCCAGTTTTGAACTAATTCTCTGTTTAATTCTGTAATGTTGGAATTTGCTTTATCTGCAAAAAGAAGCATATTTGCTTTGTTGTGAAGTTTCATATCAGCAGATAAACTTTGAAGATTAAGAAAAACATTATCCGGTGCAACCTGTTCATTTTTTAAGCCGAATCTTCCAAGCTCTTCATCAGAAGCAATATGTTTTACCGTGTATCTTTTTGCAATTGTTGATTCTTCATCGCTGGAGAGCGGAGTCTCTTTCGGCATTGAGTCAAGTTTTTCATATCTGAGAAGAAACTCATCACCCTGTTTCAGTTGGAGCTTATCTGCAAGGTGAGAATTGACAACTATTTCATCAGCGGATAAATCTGAGTATATATTTTTTGTTGAAGAGATATTTTCAAATTTGTTGTTAATACCGTAAACCTGAATATTATTAACTCTTCTGCTTCCACCATCTGCAACAGCCATTCCTCTTGTCTGAAGCAAAGGAGCAGTCACACTATTTTTACTTTGAGTAATTTCATCAGCGAGCTGACTTCTGAAAAATCTGTCGCCACTTGTTAAAGCGTAGGTTGTGTTGCCCAGACGATTATGAACAATTTTGTTAAGACTAAATTTTACTGAATCGCCAATTATAAGAGCGCCTGTGATAATTGCGGTGCTCATCATTGTTCCGAGCAGAATCCAGATATTGGTTCTGAAATAATATTTTAAGTTTTTATATATCAGATTAAAATTGTTCATAATGTCATTCTATTTTAAGACAAGGGTTTTATCTTTCAGTAAATAAGTTTTTTCCATCATAGCTGCAATTTCTGAGGAGTGAGTAACAAGTATAAGGGTTGTGTTTTCTTCTTTGTTCAGTTCGAGCAGAAGTTCGATAAGCTGAATTGCGCTTTTATGATCGAGTGATCCTGTTGGTTCATCTGCCAGAATAATTTGCGGGTTATTTATCAAAGCTCTCACAACTGCAACTCTCTGAAGCTCTCCGCCAGAAAGCTGAGCCGGATAGTGGTTCAGTCGTTCTTTTAATCCCACACGGGTTAAGAGTCGCAAAGCTCTCTGGTTAAAATCTTCGGTTCCTGCCCGGGATTTAAGAGGGATTGTGGGTACAAGAACATTTTCCAGAACAGTGCACTGAGGCAATAAATGATGAAGCTGAAATATAAATCCGATCTTTTGATTTCTTGTTTCGGCAAGTTTTTTATCATCAAAGGCGGATGTGTTTTCATTTTCAATAAGAACTTCACCTGAATCAGGTTTATCAAGTATTCCCGCCATATTTAGGAAAGTACTTTTACCTGAACCGGAAGGACCAATAACAGCAACAGTTTCAGCTGCTTCAACTTTAAGTGAAACATCCTTTAAGACTTCTATTTTTTCATCACCTGCGGGGAGCTGAAAACCTTTTGAAACTTTTTTTAACTCAAGCATTTAATACCTTTATTTATTGTTTAATGCTTTTTCATAAACCTGAAGAGTTTTTTCAGCCATTTTTATGACTGTAAATTCTTTATCGATAATACTTTTTCCCTGCTGACCCATACTAACCAGTTTTTCTCTGTCATTCAGCAGTTTTGACATATTTTCAGCAAGAACGTCGGGGTTATTTGGATTATAAATAACTCCGCCGCCGGTCAGATTTACAAACTCAGGATAACATCCGGCTTCCGGCTGCAGCACAGGAACTCCTGAAGCCATTGCTTCAATCATATAAGCACCAAATGCTTCACCTGCAATAACAGGAACAGAAAGAAGTGATAAAGAAGCGAGAAACTCCTTTCTTTTATCGAGGCTGAAATCTTCAAAGATTTTGAAATCATTTTCCAATCCGGCTGAACTGATTTTATTCTTTATCATTTCTACAAATTCATTATCATCTGCTGTGTAGCCCCCTGTAACGTAGAGTTTCAGGTTTTTATGATCATTTTGTTTGAGTTTAATAAATGCATCTGTAAGGATATCAAGGCCAAATCCTTTTGCTATTCTGCACAAATAACCAACCGCGGGAGCGTCTTCCGGAATTGAAGAGTTTTTATATCCGCTTAAATTTATTCCGCTGTAAACCACTTCTATTTTTTCTTTTGGAAGATTAAGCTGTTTTACACATTTATCAGCATAATATTGACTGGCAGTTATAAACTTATCTACAAAGTGAGCTTTTTCTGCCATTAAGTTCCACACACCGTCCTGATACTTTTCTTCCATCGGATCGATCCATTCATTTTCATCTTGCAGAGAACAGATCACTTTTGCACCGAGATCGTTTTTCATTCTGTATGCGAGTCCGAGCAACAATCCGTTAGACAAATGAACAATATCAGGTTTTATTTCATTTTTCAGAAATTTTATTAATCGCTCAAGTTCGGAAGCTTGTCTTCCTTTTTCACCTTCGAGCATAGAGATGGTCATTTCTTCCAGTCCGGTAGCACGCGTAGAGCCTGATTTTTTTGCTGCATACTGAAGAACCTTTTCAGAATCCATTAACTTTTCGAGCCACTCGGGAGCTTTTCTGTAAAGTGCAATTTTTTCTTTCAGATAAACATTAACAGCGCCGTAAAAAACCGGTGTACTTCCCTCTTTAATATCTTTATCGATATTTAACGGAAGATACATTGGAACGTTGTAAACTTCGTGATTAAATGTTTGAAGCGCTTTTACAAGTTCGTTATCGCGAAAACAATTTTGACAATAAAAGGTTCCGCCGGAACCGGGAGTAATGTGAACTATTTTCATAAGTTTTCTCCAAAAGAATAAATTGTACCATCTTCGGCGCCAATAATAATTTTACCACCGGTAACAGCAGGTGATGAAGTTATTGATGCACCTATTTCATAAGACCATAATTTTCTGCCATCTGCAAGATTAAGAATATAGAGTCTGCCGTCTGCCGAACCAAAGATTACTTTCTCTCCTGCAATAACAGGTGAAGAATCTATTTCATCCTGAGTTCTGAAGCTCCATTTTTTAGCGCCTGTGTTTTTATCGAGACAATAAAAATATCTGTTGCGGCAACCGACTACTATTGTCTCCTCTCCAATTGCGGGAGTTGAGAAAAAGGCGCCGCCGATTTTTTCATCTTTGAACTGCCAGACTATCTCTTTATTTGCGACATCTATTTTCAGCATTCTGCTGTCATATTTTCCGAGATATGAAAAGCCCTCAACAAGCGCAGATGATCCGGGAATATAGGAACCGGTTTTAACCTCTCCTGCGGATGATCCGTCAACAACGTTAACTATATGAAGTTTTGAATCGCATCCGCCAAACACTACATATTTTCCGTCAGTAGCAGGTGCGCCGTTTATATAATTTTTAGTTTTATATTCCCAGATTTTTTCCCCTGTAGCAAAATCAAAGCAATACATTTTGTTATCGTAAGAGCCGACAAATATCAGAGTCTTATTCTCAGATACTTTTACATAATTTGCAGAACCTCTTATATCGCCGGATACTTTTGTTTTCCATTTCAGTGATCCGCTGTTTGCGTTAAGTGCAAAAAACTCTCCGCCGAGATTTCCTACAAAGAGTGTTGAGTCTATTAATAAGGCCGAAGCTTCAATGTCGTCTCCTGAGTTAAATTTCCAGATCTCTTTACCGGAGTTAAAATCAAGAGCGTAAACATTTCCATTTGAGGAACCGATATAGACTTTTTCATTTCCCACAACAGGTGAAGCAATAATATCAGCGCCGGTTTTAAATGACCATTCAAGTTTCAGATTGTCAGACAGTCTTGTTTCTGATATACCAGATAAGTTAGAGTTGCCGCGAAAGAGAGGCCAGTAAGCTTCCTGTTTCTGCTGTGTTTCTTTTTTGACTTCCTTTTGTTCACTGCATCCAAAAGCAACGAGCAGGACAAATAAAAGAGTTAAAACTTTATAATTCATCTAAACCTCATAATCTTCTATCCGTGATAAAGCTGCTGTGGGACAAGATTCGATACATTCGTCAGCAGTGGTTTTAAGACAATCTTTCATAGATTCGTTAAAGGGAGTTGAAATCTTTATATCAAATCCGCGGTTAACCATTACAAGTCCGAACTCCTCACCTGCTTTTTCAGTTATCTGAACACACAGGTTACATTTAATACATTTGCCCGGTTCAAAAATAACATTGTTATGCTGAACAACTCTTGTGAATTCGTTTCTTTCATTTATCTTAAATCTTCTCTGATCGGCATTAAATTCATCTGCATAGTTTCTTAATCTGCAATTATCTATCTTTCTGCAATCGCAATGAAAACAGCGAGCTGCTTCGTTAACTGCTTCATCGGCAGAGTATTCAGATTTTGCCAGACGTTTATGTTCTTTGCTCAGTTTTGTAAATTCTTCCAGTTCACCTGGTTTTAATCTGCCGAGCACAGAATTAAAGCGCTTCTTATCTGCTGCAAGTGAACCTGTTTCGAGAAATTGATTTATAATTTGTGCAACCTCTTTTCCGTGAGCGCAGGATCTGATTGCAGAGCGTCCGTCTCTTATTGTACTGCCGATTGCAAAAACATTTTTAATGCTGGTCTGGAAATTCTTTTTATCAACGGTGACACCTTTGTCAGTAACTTTCAGATTTCCATAATTTATATTTTTGTCAATCTTACCAAAAGATAAAATAACAGCATCGTAGTTTTGTGATAATTCTTCTACTGTAAAATCTTTTCCAAGAGTTTTATTTCCCTGAAATTCAACACCCGGTTTTAATATCTGTTCTATCTCTTTATCGAGAACAGTTTTTTCAAGTTTCTCTTCCGGAACACCATATTGTAATCCGCCGCCCGGGTTTTCATTTTTATCAAAGAGAATAGTTTTGTATCCGGCAAGTGCAGAGTAATAAGCGGCTGCAAGTCCTGCGGGTCCGGCACCAACAACAGCAATTTTTTTATCTTTTGGTGCTTCGGCAGCAGGCTGATAAGGAGTCTCTTTTTCCAGATCAAGATCAGCCACAAACTTTTTCATTTCGCAAATTGAAACAGCTTCATCTTTGAATTTATGAATACAAGCTCCTTCGCAGGGTGCGGAACAGATTCTTCCGAGAACTGCGGGAAGAGCAATATCTTTCTTTACAACTTCTATTGCCTGATCAAACTTTTTCTGTCGGATCAACCTGAGCATTTCAGGAATATTCATATTTGCCGGACAACCGCGGGTACAGGTTGCTTCGCAATCGCCTACATGTTCGCACATCAGCATATCCATTGTATCTTTGCGCGCGGCAGCAATTCTGTTGTTGTCGGTTTCTATTTCCATTCCCTCTTCAACATCAATTGAACAAGACGGGATAAGTTTATCTGTTTTTTTATCAAGCACAACGCAGATCATACAGGATGTAAAATGCTCATATCCTTCTTTGTAGCAGAGAGAAGGAATTTCTATCCCGATCTTTTCAGCTGCCTGGAGAATGGTTGTGTTTTCTTCGACAAATATTTCTTTATTATTTATTTTCAAATTAGGCATTTAGATTACCTTAACAGAATCGTTTGGACAAACTTGTTTACATACATCACACTTGGTGCACAATTCCTGATCGATGGTATGGATTTCGTACGGAGTGATTTTAATTGCTCCGGTGGGACATTCCTGTCCGCAAATTGTACATCCGATACAGGAATCTTCTATATCATATTTTATTAATTCTTTACATTTTTTTGCCGGACAAACACCATTTATGTGAGCAATATATTCTTCTTCAAAATACTCAAGAGTTGTCAGAACCGGATTTGGTGCTGTTTTTCCCAATCCGCACAAGCTTCTCTCTTTTGTCTGCCAGGCAATCTCTTTCAGTTTTTCCAGATCCTGAAGAGTTCCTTTTCCTTCGCAGAGTTTATTAAGAATATCGAGCATAAGTCTGGTACCCACACGACAAAAAGTACATTTGCCGCAAGATTGCTCACAGGTGAATTCAAGAAAATAACGGGCGATGTCAACCATACAGTCATTTTCGTCCATTACAAGGAGTCCGCCGGAACCCATCATAGCTCCTACATTTGTAAGATCCTGATAATCGACTTTTGTATCTGCAAGATGAGCAGGCACACACCCGCCAGAAGGACCGCCTATCTGCACGGCTTTGAATTGTTTGTCACCTTCAATTCCGCCTCCTATCTCTTCAACAATCTCTTTAATTGAAATTCCCATAGGCACTTCAATCAAACCGCCTCTTTTTACCTTTCCGGCAAGAGAAAATACTTTGGTTCCTTTACTTTCAGGCGTTCCGAGTTTTGTGAATTCTTCTTTACCATTTCTGATAATCCAGGGAACGGTTGCGTAGGTTTCGCAATTATTAACCAGGGTTGAATGTCCCCACAAACCTTTTGTAACAGGAAACGGAGGACGAGAAACAGGGTTACCGCGCTTCCCTTCTATAGATGCGATAAGGGCGGTTTCTTCGCCGCAGACAAAAGCTCCGGCACCTTCAACAATTTTAAGATGAAGTGAGAAATCACTTCCCAGAATATTTTCTCCGAGGAGTCCGGCTTCTTCACACATTTTTATAGCAGTGGCAATTCTTTTTACTGCAAGAGGATATTCTGCACGGATGTAAAAGTAGCCTTCCTTTGCGCCAACTGCATAAGCTGCAATTGTAATTCCTTCAATAACTCGAAACGGGAAAGATTCAAGAATCATTCTGTCCATAAACGCGCCGGGATCACCTTCGTCACCATTACAAACGACATATTTGGTTTCGTCTTCTGCATCGGCTGCCAGTTCCCATTTTACGCCGGTCGGGAAACCGCCGCCGCCTCTTCCGCGCAGTCCGCTATCTTTTACTTCCGAGATAATTTCTTTTTGAGACTTCTCTTTTAATATATTTTTCAGAGTGGAAAATCCTTTATGAGATCTATATTCATCCAGATCAAGAGGATCTATTTCACCTGAAAATTCAGTTGCAATGCGAAACTGCTTTTGCAGAAACGCTTTTATATCTTTTTCTCTTACATCTTTATAATGACGCTGAAAACTTCTTTTATCTTCATCGTAAAGAAGACTTTCAAAAAATCCGAGTGTACTGCTTTTAAGTCTTTTGGTAAATGAGCCAAGTTCAAAATGTTTGGCAACAATCTTTTTAACTTCTTCCGGTTTTACTTTATCGTAAATTTTTGGTTCTTCATTTGGCAGACAAACTTCCAGAAGAGGAACTCTGTGGCACATTCCCACACAGCCTACTTTTTTAATTTCAGGAACAACTGTTGCATCCTTAAAACTTTCTTCAAGTGCATCACGTACCTTGTCACTGCCGCTTGCAACGCAGCAGGAGCCGAGTCCGATTTTAATTTCGCCAATCTCTTTTGTGAAAGTCTGTTCTTTATCAACCGGTTTTATTATTCCTTTGCCGTGACTTTCAAAATCTTTTAATATTTGTCCAACATTATCAGTTTTTACGTGCCCGTAAGTAATATCATCAATCTGAACCACAGGAGCAATTGTACAGCAGCCGAGACAGGCAACTTTCTGAACCGTGTATTTTCCTTTTTCATCTGTGTCTTTCCCTTGTTTAATTCCGAGAAGACGAAGGAAGGTATCGAATACGAGTCCGGCACCTTTAACGTGACAGGCGGTTCCGGTGCAAACACTGACAATATGTTCGCCAACAGGTTCGAGTCGGAACTGATCATAAAAAGTTGCAATACCATCAAT
>JBGRQB010000122.1:0-13394 GCA_041725875.1 Rhodothermaceae bacterium | reverse complement strand
CAGTTTTTTCTCCAGGATTTTATAGGCAATGGATATTTATCACCCCACTTTTCATCAAGCTTTTCGAGGTTAAGGAATCCTGCTTCTTCTGTCGGAGCCTGATAAACCAGTTTCAAATCTTTCATAAATTCTTTCTGGTTTTTAGAAGCAACATAACGAATTGTATTTCTGATCTGGTGAATAACACATTGTTGAACCTCACATCCGGGAAAAACTGATTCAATTGCTTCAGGGAATCCTTTAAGTCCATCTACTGCCGATATGAGTATGTCCTGAACCCCTCGATTTCTAAGTTCAGTCATTATTGAAAGCCAGTAATTGGCTCCTTCAGACTCACCAACCCAGATACCCAGCATATCCTTATGACCATCAATATCTATGGCTAAACACGTATAGGCCGCTTTTGAGACTACTTTTCCTCCATCTCTTACCTTGTAATGAATCGCATCAAAAAAGACTATCGGATATATTGCCTCTAGTGGTCTTGAATGCCACTGTTTTGCGTGGGATATAATCGAATCAGTGATCCTTGAGATTGTTGTGGAGGTTACCTCAAGTCCATACATTTCCTCAACGTGGGATTGTATATCACGGGTCGTCATTCCCTTGGCATACATACTAATGATTTTATCTTCAATCGGGCCGAGGGTTTTTTCATACTTCTTTACAACAACCGGATCAAATGTGGAATTACGATCTCTTGGGATTTCTATATCGATCATTCCTTCATCTGTTTTGATTGACTTATGAGTCTTCCCATTGCGGTTATTTCCGCTATTGTTTCCCTCAGGTGAGTGTTTTTCATATCCAAGATGTTCTGATAATTCTTCATCTAGTATATTTTCAAGGGCTGATTTCATTAGCTTCTTTATTGCACCGTTTTTGCCCATTAAATCTTCGTAGGATTTTGCTTTTGAGAGGTCTTTCTCGAGTTGTTTAATCATTTCTGGGGTGAGTTTCATTTCTTCTCCGTGTAAATGTTTTACAAATATCTTAATTATTTTTTGCATTTTCCCAGTAACTTCGTTTCGATACACTCAACTCCCTTACTGGGAAGTAATTCCATTTACACAAATCTTCTTACACTACCACAAAGGATGGATTACCTTTAGATAATCCTTGTGTGGAATCTTTTGCTGTTCCGTAAGTAATATTTCACAAATTTATTTCTTTGTTACACTATACAAAAAGACTTTTTCTTTTTTCCCTTTAAGATCAATTTCTCCCACAGGTTCAAAGACAGAGTATAATTTTTCTTCAAGAATTTCATACAAATCTTTAGAGATTAATATTTTCTTATCAAGTTCGTTACATACCGATCTTATTCTGGAAGTAGTATTTAACACATCCCCGTGATACACTATCTCTTTTTTAATTTCTCCAACTTCCCTTACTATTGTCTCACCATAATGAATTCCAACTTTAAAAACCGGAAGTAACCTATATTTCCCAAAATAATATTCTTTTCTTTTTTCTATTTTATCAATAACCTCAAACACAAGTTTTATTGCGTTATCATTTTTGATTCCATTTTCCTTATCCCACACTACAACAACTTCATCACCAATATATTGATAAACTTCTCCTTTAAATTTCAGAACCGGTTCCGTTAGTTCCAGAAAGAAATCTTTCAGAAGTTCACTATATTTTTCTGTACCAAGTTTTTCAGCCATTCTTACAGAAGAGTTTAAATCCATAAACATAAAAATCTTCTGCTCGGTTTTGGGTGATTTATATTTCCCCGCTACAAAGCGCATCAATACTCCGGGTCCGAGTAACAAATTAACCTGCCAGATAAAACTAACAAGCAATCCGATTGTTACAAGTAAAATAAACAGCAGATAAAAATTTGTGTTGAAAAGATAGTTCCAAAACCCGTTTTCACTTAATGCAGTTAATATGTCGCACTCATTGTTAAATAAAATTTTCAGTAAGATTATCATCACGATAATCAGAAAAGTAACTCCGATGTAAATTACGGGTCTAAGTAAAATCTGACTTTTAAAACTCAGTTTTCTGAGTCTGGTTTTACTCAATGAAGTCTCAATTTCACGTACAAAAAATCCGGTAAGAAATCCGGCTATAACAATCTCCGGCAAAAAAGTCACTTCTTTTGAAATCAAAACAATTACAGAAGCTATCAAAAATCCAATAACTCCATACCTGAGATTTGTTATAGTAAAAATTTTAAGCATCTTTATTTTTGAATATTTTTTTCAACATTATTTCAGCAGGGCACCATCTGGTGAATGATGACTGAATTAAATTTAACCCGACAAACACAACCAGTAAAAACCAGAGATTGTTAACGTAGTGACCAAGTGCCATTCCGGTTAAAATAAAAACTCCTGCCATTCTTCTTATATACATTTCTATCATTTTTTTCTCCTTAAAAAAAGGCGGACATCTGCCCGCCAATCTGGTTATCTATGATGTTTTTTTCGTTCACTCATATAATAAATAAGAGGAACCATAATGAGAGTCAAAGCTGTTGAAGCAAGTGAACCGCCCATTAATGCAATTGCCAATCCCTGAAAAATCGGATCAAAGATTATTACAAATGCACCTATTACAACTGTTCCGGCTGTAAGTAAAATAGGCATTGTTCTTACTGCTCCTGATTCAAGCACAGCCTCTTTCAGAGAAGCACCTTCTTTTAATCTCAGTTCGATAAAGTCAATTAGTAAAACTGAATTACGAACCATTATTCCTGCCAGTGCAATTACACCAATCATTGAAGTTGCAGTGAAAAAGGCATTAAAAATTAAATGTCCTACAAGTACTCCGATAAGTGAAAGAGGAATTGCAATCATCATTACTATTGGTGTTTTGAAATCCTGGAACCAACCGATAATCAACATATAGATTACGATGAGCACAACAGCAAATGCTGCACCCAAATCTCTGAACACTTCGTAAGTGATGTGCCATTCACCATCCCATTTTATTGAAAGAGTTTCTTCATCTTTTGGCTGAGATGTATAATTTGTAGTTACATTAAGATTATTTGCTTTGTTAAATTCTTCTATTCTTTCATTCAAATCTAGGATAGCGTATACCGGACTCTCAAACTCTCCCGCTACTTCTGCTGTTACATAAACAGCGCGCTTCTGATTTTTTCTGTAAATATTTTTATCCTGAATCTGCTCTTTAATGTGAACAAGTTCAGACACCGGAACAAGATTTCCGCTGCGTGACATTACTTTGATATTTTTTAACTCTTCAACGCCAGATCTTGAATCTTCTGATAATCTTAAATTAATTGTTACCGGATCAACATCATTAGGAGAATAAAGAGCACTAACGTCATTTCCATATAATCCAATTCCAAGTACTCCGACAATCTGTTCTGCTGAAATACCTGCCAGCATTGCTTTTTCTTTATCAACTTCAAACTTATATTCTGTCTGATCACTTTCAATGTACCAGTCAACATCCACTACACCCGGAGTTGTTTCAAATATCTTTTTCAACTCTTCTGCATACTGCATTTGCGTTTCGTAGTCAGGTCCGTAAACTTCCGCAACCAAAGTTGAAAGTACAGGAGGACCCGGAGGAACTTCCGCTATTTTTATACTGGCATTATTTGCTTTGGCAATTTTTTCAATTGCAGGGCGCATTCTTTTTGCAATGTCATGACTCTGTGCTGATCTCTCTTTTTTATGCAAAAGATTAATTTGCAAGTCGGCAACATTTGCACCTCGCCTTAAATCATAATGCCTTACAAGTCCGTTAAAATTAATAGGTGCGGCTGTACCAATGTAAGTCTGATAATTCTGTACCTCAGGAATTGTTCTTATATAAGAAGCAACTTCTTTGGTAACCATTGCTGTTCTTTCAAGCGTGGTTCCTTCCGGCATATCAACAATTATTTGGATTTCATTTTTGTTATCAAAAGGAAGCATTTTAACAGCAACCATTTTGAACCACAACAACATTACTGACATAAATAACAATACAACCACACTTCCAATTGCTATCCATCTCTTTTTAACACTATCAAGAAGCGGGTTCATTGTTTTTTCATACATTTTATATATGAAGGTTTCTTTTAACTCATATTTCTTTTCTTCTTTTCCCGGTTTATCATCTTTCAAAAACTTATAAGCAACATAAGGTGTAATTGTTAGTGCAACTAAAAGTGAGAAAGTCATTGCAAGAGCAGCACCTATCGGCATAGGAGCCATATAAGGGCCCATCAAACCACTTACAAAAGCCATTGGAAGTACTGATGCAATAACGGTAAATGTTGCAAGAATTGTAGGATTACCTACTTCATCAATTGCAGCAAGTGCTGCTTCGTGAAACGGCATCTTTTTCATTTTGAAATGACGATGCATATTTTCCACAACAATGATGGAAGCATCCACAACTATACCTGTAACAAACACAAGAGCAAACAGAGTGATTCTGTTTAATGTATAGTCCATCATATAGTAGACAAACAATGTTAACGCAAAAGTGATTGGCACAGAAACAAATACAACCCATCCGCCTCTCCAGCCAAGAGCAAAAGCAACAACAATTGAAGCAGCCAGAATAGATCCTAACAGATGAATAAGCAATTCATTTACTTTTTCAGAAGCTGAGTCGCCATAATTTCTGGTAACTGTCATTTCCAATTCAGATGGAATAATTTCTCCGCGAAGTTTTTCTATTCTTTCTTTTACTTCATCAGCAATACGTTTTGCATCGGCCCCTTTTCTCTTGGAAACAGATACAGTAACCGCTGAAAATTCAACTCCGTCATTTAATCCTTTTTCTTCTATTTCAGGAATTCCAAAACCATATCCTACATAAGAATTATTTTCTTCTGGTCCGTCAATTACCTTTGCAACATTTTTCAGGTAAACCGGACTCCCCATATAAACTCCCACAACCATCTCCTCCAATGATTCTGGAGTTTCAAAAAATCCACCTGCTTCAACAAGATAATTTTTATCGTTTCTGTTAAAACTTCCCACTGCAGATTGTTTATTTCCTCCCTGCAGCTGCATCATTATCATCAGAGGATCAACATTGTGAGAAGCCATTTTGTTTTTATCAAGTTCAACTCTTAACTGACGTTTTCTTCCGCCAATTATTTTTGTTTCCGCAACATCTTCTACTTTTTTTACTTCATCATTTACTTCAGCAACAATTCTTCTTATGTCATAATCATCATACTGTTTGCTCCAAAAGGTCAGACTCATAATCGGAACATCGTCAATAGATTTTGTTTTGATAAGAGGCATTGTAACGCCCTGCGGCATCTTATCCATATTTTTCTGTATTTCATTATAGAGCTTAACAATACTTCTCTCTATATCTTCACCAACATAATATCTTACAATCAACATTGCCATTCCCGGCATTGATGTTGAGTAAACATATTCAACACCGTGAATGTTTGATATTAATTTCTCAAGCGGTTTTACAACTCTGTTTTCAACTTCTTTGGGATTTGCTCCCGGGTATCTGACAAATATATCTGCCATAGGAACACTAATCTGAGGCTCTTCTTCACTTGGAGTCAGCGAAACACTGAAAGTTCCAATTATCAACGATGCGATAATAACTAATAAAGAAAGCTTGGATGTAATGAAAGCCTTGGCAATATTTCCTGCAATTCCTGTTTTCATTATTTCACCTCTACTTTTTGACCTTCTTTAACATCAGTGACTGTTATTATTTTTTCACCGGCTTTTAATCCGGATAAAACTTCGACTTCGTTATTTATCTCTTTCCCGAGCCTTAACCAGCGCAACACTGCCTCGCTGTTTTGATTAACTGTATAAACACCTGCAAGTTGTCCACGTTTTACAAGAAGATTTTTGTTAATCATAATTTTTGTGTTGCTCTTTTCAGGAACCAAAACACGTGCGTACATTCCGGACTTGATTTTTGCTTTAAGTTCATCCGGAGTGTCAAGTTTTACTTTAATTGAATATTGTCTGCTTGCAGGATGCGCTCCAGGATTTACCTCTAAAATTTCACCTGTTATTTTTGTTTCGTTAACTGCATCAACAACAACTTCAACTTTCTTTCCTTTTGCTAACTTGTTAACATTATCTGATGAAACATTTGCAACAACATTAAAGTTTTTGAAACTTTCTACTATCAGTAAAGGATATCCGGGCGCGGCAATGTCGCCTGTCTGGACAAACTTATTAACAATAAAACCATCAAAAGGAGCTCTTAAAACGGAGTAGCTTAAAACATCTTCAATCTCCTTTTTCATTTCTTTTGCAGCTTTTAACTGGGAAGATGTCATTTTGTAACCAAGTGTAACATCATCAAATTCTTTTTCTGTTGCACTTCCTCTTTCATAAAGAGATTTTATTCTATTATAATTTTTTTCCATATTAAGATGAGCTGCTTCAGTGGCTGAAAGATTTGCCATCACTTGTTGTTTTTTAGCTTCAATATCTCTGCTTTGTATCTTTGCTAAAATCTGTCCTTTTTTAATTGCGGCACCTGCTTCCAACGGAAAGTAAGTTACATTACCCATTAACTTGGTGCTCATTTTAACTTTGTGAGAACCTTCTACAACTCCGGCAAATTCCAGAATATTTTTCTGTGCTTTACCTTTCACAATTTCCACATTCACTTCTTTGCTTGTTGTATTAACTGATCTTGAATAAGAATCATCCCCGCAAGAAACAAGCAGTATTGAAAGCAGCAACACGGCTGGCAGTATAATATTTTTAAATAATCCAGATTTCATTTTTATCTCCATTAATATATTTTCGTTTCAGTCATTAATTCTATTTTGAAAACACTCATATTATAAAAGAACAAAGTCTTCAGATAATTCAGTTTTGAGTTTGAGTATGCTGTTTCTGCGTTCAGCAAATCAGAAGTTTTTTCCAATCCTTTTGAAAAACGATCTTTTATAATTCTTAAACTTTCACCTGATTGCTTTTGTGCGTTTTCTGCCAGAACAAGTTTTTTACCGGCAGCTTCAAAATCGCGCAAAGATGAAGAGATCTGATTTTTACCAGTTACCAGATTTTTTTCATATTCTATTTTAGCTTTGTCATACTCTGCTTCCGATTTCTGAACAGAACCAATATTTTCAAATCCTTTGAAAATATCCCAACGAAGATTTAAACCAACTGTCCAGCTTTTTGCATTTGAGCCAAATGCTTTTGTATCGTTAAATTCATATTCTGCAAAAGCATTTAATCTCGGTAAGAATTTCATCCAGTTCATATTTGCCGCATATTTCATTGCGTTCATTTTATGTTTGTAGGCAAGTAAATCAGAACGATTTTTTAATATGTTGTTTCGATCTATACTATCAAATTGCGGTTTGATTAATTCCAGCTTGTCAACAGGTGAAATAGTTCCTTCCTCTGTAATTCCTGTAAGAAGTTTCAAATTTTCATTTACATTTCTATAGTTATTTTCAGCTTCAACTTTTTTGCTTTCCAGATCTGCCACAAAAACATCTGCCATCAGTAAATCAGCTTTTGTGATCAAACCTTCAGAGTAATAATCTGATATTAATTTATGTGCTGCTCTTGCTGACTCCAGTGCCTGATTTACAACGCTCAGACTCTTATGCGATAAAACAAGATTAAAATATGTCAGCTTAACCTGAAAATTAATGTAGTTAGCGGTTCGTGCTGATTTATTTTTCATTGCAGATAATCCTTCATCTGCAGCTGCTCTTCCAAAAAATCCATCCATATTTATTAAAGGCTGCTGGACCTGAAGTTTAGTTTGAAAATTCTCAATATTATCCGGATCATTTAATAATGCCGGATTAAAATCCATCTGCGTTACAATTTCCTGTTTAAGCTTAAACCCGAATGAATTAAGCGGATCATTAGTTTTAATGTAAGTCTCCTGCACATTAACTCTTGGAAAAAATACTGCAAGCGATTTATTTTTATCTGCCTGAAAAGCTGAAACATCTGCTTTTGCACTTCTCAGATCGTGATTATTTTTTGCTGCAAGCTCAAGCGCCTGATTAAGAGTCAGTTTTATATTTCCACTTTCCTGTGCAAATAATAGACTGCTTATCAGCAGCAATAAAATTTTAAATATAGCAATCCTGTTACCGAACATATTATCTCCTTTACATTCAGTTTATTTGTTAATTCTATTTATTTTTTATTTAATTTTTACCGCAACATTCAGATACACACTCAATAACCTGATAAAGCTTTTTATGTTTGAGTGAGTAGTAGCAATTTTTACCCAGCTTTCTGGTTAATAAAATTCCCCTGTCTTTCATTAACCGCAAATTATGTGAAACCAATGATTGTTCTGTTTCAAGTTCATTTTGAAGATCAGTTACTGACATTTCCCCTTTATGATAAAGCAAGCTTAAAATCTTTATTCTGAGAGGATTAGCAATTGCTTTCATCATTTCAGCCGCATCGACTATCGTATCCGGCCTTATTTCTTTTAATTCTGTTTCCATTTTCTCTTCCTATGAATATATGTTATTTTTTTCATATATCAGATGTGTACTTCTTAAAATGGATTCAGGAAAACGAAAAAAAAATTTCAAACTATTTTGAATCTGCAAAATTGCTACGAAACTTCGTATGGTTCAAAGATGGTTTTCCCATATTTACGTTTTTCAATGTAGCTTTTGCGACGATTATGATCTTTTCTGTAAGAAATGTGTATCCACTTATTATGACCCAGAATTGCCTGATCAAATTCAAGCTCCCGACAAATTAACTTGTATACTTCTTTAATCGATTTGGAATGAACTACTATATCAACAGCTTCTCCCCTGATATGTTGAGAATCTTTTTTCCCTTCCATCAGACTGTTAAGTTCAGGTGAGCGATATCCGCTGGCAATGGTTATATTGGCATTTAACTTATTTTTGAGTGGCTGTAAAACATTTACCGCAAGATTTTTCAGGTTCTCTTTTTCAGCAGGACCAGGAACGTTTGAAATACCATTCTTTATCGCCATTTTTGAAAAAGAAAGTTCTTCAAGTGTAAAATCTTTCGATAACTTCATTTCTCCCTCTAATTTTCCAATCAACAATATATAATCGGAAATGAGGGCTTTTTTTTACAGAACAATTAATATTTTTGGGAATTTTAGTAATTGATATTAAATGACTTCCAAAATTTTTATTTTCATTCCGTTAAAACTGTAATAATCATTTTTCTGTTTGTCAGCCAATTCCCTCCCAATTGGCGATGCCAGTGAAATTGTGAAATAAATTTCTTTTCCAATTTGCTGTTTACCGGCGTTAATTGCAATAAAATAATTCCCTTTTTCTGTTTTTACAATACTTCCGGGTTGAATATTTTGATATTCCTTTTTTACGTTAATTTGATCTAAAAATTCTTTAAGCTTAAGTGATTCTTTTAACTGAATTTCAAATTTATTTCTCTCCATCTGCAGCATTGCTCTGCCCGTTTCATATTTATCGCCTACGCTGCTTTTAGTTTCTTCATTTGCAGACCGCTGTGCATTTTCAATTGCATCGGAAGCGTTTTTTATTTTTTCCTCTACATATTCAATACATCTGTTATACAAATCATTTTTTATATCTATTTTGTTCATCATCTTTCCTGCGTTAATCAATAATTCTTTTTCTCAATTCTTTCAGTTTGCTCTTCTTTGCTTTATCATCAAGTCTTTTCTTTTTTGATACAGAAGTTGGTTTTGTCGGTTTTCTTTTCTTCTTAACTATTCTGATTTTTTTAATCAGATTTACCAATCGCTCAATTGCATCTTTTTTATTCTTTTCCTGAGTCCTGAACTGCTGTGCTTTAATAATTATAATTCCCCCGGAAGTAATTCTGCTGTCGGTTGCATTTAGCAGCTTCTCTTTTAAATCTTCCGGCAGACTCGAAGCATTTATATCGAACCGAAGATGAATTGCGGTTGAAACCTTGTTTACATTTTGTCCGCCACTTCCTTGTGACCTGACAGCCGTTAATTCAATTTCATTTTCCGGGATGGAAATTCTTTCTGAAATTTTTATCATTTTGTTACCTGAAATTCTTAATCAATTTTTGAAATACTGCATAATATCTTTTGGTACTTTTGGACAATTCTTCAATTTGTATCTGTTTTTATTTACAGATTGATTATACAAAGGTATCAGTTTTGTATAATCTTTCATAACTTCAAAACATCCTTTCTTTCCAAAGCCAAAATAGATTGCTCCAACCAGCTCGGAACCAAGCAGGTAATATTTTGAAGATCCGGGAGCTTTCCAATATGTTCTTAATTCACGTTCTACATCATACGAGTTATAGGAACCGTCCATAATTTTTCTGACCGTAACAAAAAAACGTTCAAACATTTCTTTCTCTTCTGAAAACATATCACGCCAGGCACGCTCAAGATTGAGTCCGGGTATTGCTCTGAAATAATAGATTTGTTTTCCTTTATCAATTTTTTCAACAAATTTTCCGTAAACATTATTTACCAGTTTTGTTGCACTTCCTTCTACAACAAAGGATGTTAAAAACTTTGACAACAAATATTTCTTACCTGAATATTTTTTATTTCTTCCTGCAATTCCGGAATGGTGCGACTCGTGAGCAATTATTTCACTAAAAAGTTTTTCATCCAAATCTCCTTTACGATCAATCGGGAGTTGAAAAATATCATAAACCTGATAACTTCCCAATTGATATGCAGAACTAAGTCCGTCAGCAAGAACAATAAAGTTAAATGTTTTTGCTTTCATTCCTGAAGGGAGCCACTGATTTGCTTTTCTTACCGATTTTTTGATAAGCGATGAAAGATTTATTTTTTTTAGTTTGTTAATCTTATGTTGCAGATGAGGTAAATTATTATAAACTCTTTGCCACATCGGACGCATTAAATCTGTGACTCTGTTTTTCCCCTTTTGATAATACTTAGGCCAGCGCAGACTCATAATCATATTCTTGAAATCAGATTTTGTAAGACTGCCAGAACTGCTACTTCTGTAAAATGAAAACATTACAGAGTAATCTTTGTGAGATAACAGTTTGTCAACCTTTTTACTCACCTGAGTTTCAATTGCCCTGTTTTTCATATATTTCAGCAAATCAAGGACTTCCTGATTTACCGAATAACTAACTCTGACATTCTGTGCAAACATTGCTACAAAAAAGAATATTAACAAAACCAGCTTTCTCATACCCGACACTCGTTAATTTGCAAAGTGTAAATTTAATGATTTTCTACAAATTTTTAATACTGTTATGATCTGCATCAAATCAACCAAAAGAAACCGCTGCATTGACTCTGCTTCCACTTATTGCTTTCGGACATTTATTTAAAGCTTTGTTAAAAATGAGTTCGAGAATAAAATTTTGGAATTTACCTGAAGGATTCAGCGATATAGAGCTTGCAAAACAGATAGTTAATAAGAAGATTATTTTAACGAACTCGGAGCCAGTTCATTTTGTTGTGTTAATTTTAGGAATCTTGGGAGTTACCCGGGCTTTGAAATTATCAATCGGTAAAGTCTTAATTGAGCAAGGGTTGTCAATTGGAAACAAAATTGTCTATTTATTTTTCGTTTCCTTTTTCTATCTGATTATTATTTTCTTTCCGTTGAAAGAATTGCTGTTTTAAATAAAAACTAAACCCGTCTGCGACGGGTTTAGTTAAACAAAAATTCTGATAATCTTAATTTCTGATTAATTAAACTTTTCACCAAAATGCTTAAATAAAAATGGTGTTCCTGTAGTTTTAATAATTGCACCTTCACTCACCTTACCAGTACTCATATTGTATGTATAAAAACCGTTATCTGTATCAGTAGCTAATCCAAATATAATTTCGTCTTTGTAAATTCCGGTAGATCCGTATGAGTTACTTCTTGGTAAACCGATTGTTTTCATAGTCTTGTTGTATAAATCTATTTCTATCGGAACACAAATTCTGTCTTTCAGAAAATTTGGAGGAGTGCTAAAATATGCCGGCAAACTGGCATGTACATAAAGTTTTCCGTTACCGCCATATTGAGGATAAAACAACGCTGTTACTGAATTACTTTCGCCTACAATAGTTCCGTCTGTAACATTGATACTAAAGCCGGAATCAAATTCAGTTTCACCATTTTTAATTCTCAAAATTCCGCATTTGTGACCCGGAACAGCACCAAATCCGCCCTGACAAATAACATAGATATCATTTTTTTCATCGATAAACATCTGGTTAATATCAGCTGGTCTGGTAGGCTGTGACATACCTGTACTTTCTTCGGTAATCATTTTTAACACTTTATCAGTGGCAGTATCAATTATCAACACATCAACTTTGGGTCTTTCCTTTGCAGCATAATACCCGCCAACCATTTGTGCTAAAGCTACATACAGTTTACCATCTCGCAGTACTATTTGATTTGCATCAGGATTAGCATCACCAACTCCATATTTGGTTATATCTATTTCTCCTGTTTTTTCCATTGTTTGAGGATTGATGATAAGTATCTTTGCTCTGTTCATCAGAGCCACATAAGCTTTTGTTTCGTTAAGTTTAACTATTGAAGTCGGAGAAGAGTTAGATTCCAAAATCAACTGTCCGGTTTTGCTCAAAGTTTTAGAAGCACCGCGGGTATACTTTTTAATTACATCACTTTGTGCAAACGGAAGAATAAATAAATCTTCTCCTTTTACTACAATCTGGTCACTGTTTAATGTAAAAGGTAATGCGGTTGAGTTATCGTAAGAGTTTGGTGTTAAGTCATCTATCAATTGTAAATAAATACTTCCCGATCTTCCGTCCGGATTAGGAACGCAAGATACAATTGCTATCTCTCCTTCTTTATTTGTATCCGGCGATACCGGATCATCATCACATGAAACCAATAATATTACTGAGAGCAGTAAATATAATGTTAATAGCTTGAGATAATTTCTTCCCATTTTGTATTTCTCCAATTTTGTATAATATAATTATCTGAGTATGTATCGTAGTTTCAGTCCGGCAGTTCTTCCGGGCATAGGACGATTAAAAACTGTAATTATTTTTTCATCGAATATGTTATTTATCTGCAGACCAATAATTAATCTTTTATTATTGAAGCTGTGTTCAAGTCCGGCATTAAAAACCGATGCTTGCGGTATGCGTCTTTTCTGATGAATACTTTGTTCGAAATCGTAGAAATATTCTTCTACAAAAGAGTTTTCAAAGTAAAGTTTACTTTGCTGTGCGTTTCCTCCAAAGAGATTTTCTTTGTGGAATTCTATGCCGGCATTATAATAGAAGTATGGAATGTTCGGCATTCTGTCACCTTTAGTAGGATTTTTAACTGTAGAACCGGCTTCATAATTGCGTGTATCTCTTAAATCCTGATAAGTTGCATTAGCATATAGATAAAGAGTTGAGGTAAGATCATATTTTATATCTACATCAGCTCCGAGTGTTCGCATTTCTCCAAAGTTTTCATAGTTTGATTGCAGAAAACTTCCGACAAAGCGAAT
>JBGRQB010000121.1:0-13356 GCA_041725875.1 Rhodothermaceae bacterium | reverse complement strand
CTGGGCAGATGAAAATGGTAATCTTGAAACTGCATACGGCTATTACTGGAGAAGTTTCCCGAGTGCCCAAAAAGATGAAAACGGCGAATGGCAGGTAAAAGAAGTTGACCAGATTCGCTATGTAATTGACGAAATTAAAAGAAATCCTTCAAGTCGAAGATTAGTTGTTTCTGCCTGGGAACCGGGAAATGCAACAACAAGTAAACTGCCTCCTTGTCATTACAGCTACACATTTAATGTAAGTAACGGCAAACTAAACTGTCATTTAACTCAGCGTTCTGGCGATATTGCACTCGGAATTCCGTTTAATCTGGCTGCTTATTCGTTGTTGACGCAGATAATTGCTCAGGAGACCGGGCTTGAACTTGGTGAGTTTGCTCACACAATTATTGATGCCCATATTTATATTGGTGACAAAGGAACCGAGATGGAAAAATATGACCATCTGGAAGGATTAAAGGAACAGCTCAAAAGAGAACCGCTTCCTTTGCCAAAATTAAAGATAAATAAAAAACCGATTGATGAATTAACATTTGATGATTTCGAATTAATTGATTATAAATGTCACGAAAGAATTAAATTTGAAGTAGCTGTTTAGGATAAATTGCCAATGCACCTGGTTTTTCTGGCCGATATTGTTAAAACAAAAATGTTTGAGAATGCAGATTCCACGCTTAATGGAGTAGTGCGCGATAGTGTTTTTGTTCCGGATATAAATTCCGGATTATTAGGCGATATTATGCCAAACTGGGTTTTTGTGGTATTTCTGGCAATTGTAATTATACTTCTGCTTTATGTTGTTTTTAAGACCGGACAGCTTAAAATCAGCATTCTTGAAAAACGTAAAAGCAAACTTGAAACACTTGTAAATGAGCGGACTTCCGATCTTCTTAATGAAAAAGATAAGTTTGAACGTCTGCTCCTTGAAAGTGAAAGGGCAAAAGATGATCTGAAACGTGCTAACAAAATCAAAACCAAGTTGATAAATGTTGCTGTTCACGATTTGAAGAGTCCGCTCCAGTCAATTCTAGGTTTTCAGGAACTGCTGAAAGAAAAAGTTGATAATGACGAAGAAGCACTTGAAATGATAGGAACAATTTTCAGATCATCTCAAAAAATGCTTAACATTGTAAATGAAACACTTGCAGCAGCATCTGCCGAGTTAAACGAAATGGTAATTAAAAAGAGCGTTTACAACGTTTCTGAAATTGTGAAAGAAGTTGTTAACCCAAACAAAGTCAGAGCAAATCAGAAATTGCAGGTTATTCATATGAATCTTGACAAATCAATTTACGCGGAATTTGACCGTGAGCTGATTTGCAGGGCTCTCGATAACCTCGTTAGTAACGCCATTAAATATTCCGAGTTTAACAGAAATATCTGGGTAGATGCCTACAAAGAAAATAAATCTATCAAAATTACTGTTGCCGATGAAGGACCGGGAATTTCCAGCGAAGGGAAAACAAAGCTCTTTAAAGAATTCCAGACAATCGGTTCTGTGCCCACCGGCGGTGAAACATCTTCCGGTTACGGACTCTTTTTAGCCAAGGATATAGTTATAAAACATGGCGGCGATATAAAAGTGGAAAGTGAAATCGGTTCCGGCAGTAAATTTATTGTTGAACTTCCATTATAAACGAGGAAAAGTTGAAAAAAGTTATTATAGTTGCAATTGCAAAAAATAGAGTTATTGGTGACGGTGAACGCATTCCCTGGCATTCCAAAGAAGAATTCAAACATTTCAAATCCACCACAATGGGTTTTCCCATTTTAATGGGCAGAAAAACTTTTGAATCAATCAAAAAGCCGCTTCCTGGAAGATTAAACGTTATTATCACCGGAAACACCGAACTTAAATATGATTTTGAAAATACCGTTGTTGTTAACAGTATTGATGCTGCTTTTGAAGTCTGTGAAGATAAATATGAAAAAGTGTTTATCTGCGGCGGCGGAAATATTTACAAGCAGACAATGGATGTTGCAGATGAAATAATTCTTTCGGAAATGAAACTTGAACCGGAAGGTGATGTATTTTTTCCTGAAATTGACGAAACCAAATGGGAAACTACCGGCGTTGAAGATTTTGAAGAATTCAAAGTTTTCCGCTATAAAAAGAAAAATTAGCTTTTATGAGCAATAAAATAAAAATACTACCAGAAAATATATCCAACAAAATTGCGGCCGGCGAAGTTGTTCAGCGCCCTGAATCTGTGTTAAAAGAGTTACTCGAAAATGCAATTGATGCAGGAGCAGATTCAATTGATGTCATTATCAAAGGTGCGGGTAAAAGTCTTATTCAAATTGTAGATAACGGCAAGGGAATGTCTCCCGAAGATGCTGTTTTATCTGTTCAGAGACACGCTACAAGCAAAATCTCCAATGTTTCGGATCTTGACTCAATATCAACCTTCGGATTCAGGGGAGAGGCTCTCAGCTCGATTTCAGCGGTGAGTAAATTTGAGTTAAAAACCAAAACAAAAGCTGATGAACTCGGAACCATAATTAAGTTTGAAGATGATAACATAATTCTGCGCGAAAATACATCTTGTGCCACCGGTACTTCTGTAGCAGTGAAAAACTTGTTTTACAACACTCCTGCCAGAAGAAAATTTCTGAAAAGCAATGCAACCGAACTAAAGCATATAATTGAAACATTCAAACGTATTGCGCTGAGTTATCCGGTGATAAATTTCAGATTTTACAATGATGACGATCTTTTATACGATCTTACAGCCGGTTCTCTTGAAAAAAGAATGGAATCACTTTTTGCCGATACAATTATGGATGCGGTTGTTGAAGTTGATCAGCCAACCGATTTTATTACCGTACGCGGATATATTTCCAAACCGACTTTTGTAAAGAAAAACAGAGGCGATCAGTATCTTTTTGTAAATAACCGTTATGTAAGAAATAAGGTTATAAATCACGCTGTTTTTTCTGCTTATGAAAATATTCTCTTAAAAGGAGAATATCCGTTTTTTGTTCTTTTTATAGAAATTGATCCTGAAAAGTTTGATATAAATGTTCATCCTCAAAAACTTGAAATAAAGTTTGATGATGACAAAGGAATTTACAGCATAATTTATGCGATAATTAAAAGGAGTCTGGGAAGCTACGATTTTGTCCCTTCCGTAACTTTTTCTGAAAATGACGATGCAAATGTTCAAATTGCCAAAGATCGTTTTGTGGATACTCCGCATAAAGATTTTAGTGACAGACCAACATTTGTAAAGCATCATAAATCGGAAAGTAATGGCGCTTTTTCCGATTCGGAAATTGATATGCTTTTTAATTCCATTAATCCGGAAATTAAGAGTAATGTTGCTGCCACAGCAGCAGCGCATCCTTTTGAAAGTGAACCAAAGGAAATTTATCACACTGATTATGGTTCAAAAACTGATTCTGCCGGTGGGGTTGAGACTTCATTTATTGTGGGTCTGCACAACAAATATATACTTTCGCAAATTAAAAGCGGATTGATGATTATTGATATCCACGTTGCGCACGAAAGAATTTTGTATGAAAAAGCTTTGCAGTCATTTTCAGCAAATATGCCTTTTTCGCAGCAACTTCTTTTTTCGCAAACCCTGACTGTTGATGCCGGAGATTATGCACTTCTTGTTGAACTTGAAAGTCATCTGGCAAAACTTGGTTTTGCATTAAAGTTTAATCCTAAAAATGAAATTGTAATTAACGGCGTTCCGTCCGATGTGAAAGTCGGTTCCGAAATAGATACTTTACTCGGAATTGTTGAAGAGTATAAAGACAATCAGATTAAAAAGGAACTTGAACAAAGAGATAATCTGGCAAAATCTTTTGCTTGCAGAACCGCTATAAAAGCAGGTGACAAACTATCAGAAAAAGAGATGCGTCTTCTTGTAGATCAACTCTTTGCAACGTCTATGCCTTATGTTTGTCCGCACGGCAGACCCGTAGTAATAAAAATTTCACTTGAAGAATTTGATAAACGTTTTGGCAGACTTTAACCAAAACATTTTTATAAACAAAATTAATTGTAATGGAAACTGAGATATTAATACTTGTCGGACTCCTGATTCTCAGCGGTTTTTTTTCATCAACCGAATTGGCTTTTGTTGTTTCCAACAAAATTAAAATTGAACTGAGAGCAAGAAAAAACAAATTTGCTGAAAAAAATGTCCACTATTATGTTGAAAATCCGCAGATGTTTTTTTCAACAATTCTTATTTCAAATAATATAGTTAACATTACATTTGCCACGCTGGTTACATATTTTCTCAGCAGAGAATATCAGCTTGGCGAGTTCAGCATTCTTCTTATTTCATCTACAATTTTGCTAATTTTTGGTGAACTTCTTCCTAAGTATTTTGCAAGAGAAACAGCCGATACTTTTATAAAAATCAGTTCTCTTCCTTTGCGGCTTCTGACTTTTTTAGCATATCCGCTGGTATTTTTTACTTCACGTGTTTCTGAGTTAATTTCTGAATTCTTCAGTAAAAAAGAAGCTAATATTAATCAGCTTTTTATAAAGGAAGATTTTCAATCTTTAATTGAAGAAAGTTTTGAAGCAGGTGTTGTGGATGAGCAGGAGAGCGATATTGTAAAAAATGTTATTGAAATTGGAGAACAGCGCGTTTATGAGGTTATGACTCCAAGAACTGAAATTGTCGGGATTGAACTAACCGAAACAGTTGAAAACACAATTCAGGAATTTATAAAATCGGGCTACTCAAAAATTCCGGTTTATGAAGATAGTCTCGATAACATAAAAGGTGTTGTGTTTGTAAAAGATATGTTTACAAATCCCGCTACAATTAAAGATGTTCTGCGCGATGTTATTTTTGTGCCTGACACAAAAAAATCTCTTGAAATGCTGAACGAAATGCTTGATAAACGAATCTCATCTGCAATTGTTGTTGACGAATTTGGCGGAACAGCCGGAATGATTACGGTTGAAGATATTATTGAAGAACTTTTTGGCGAAATTGAAGACGAATACGATACAGAAGATGAAATTTGCAGAAAACTTGACGACAGAACATTTATTATAAGCGGAAAAGTTGAAATTGATCATATAACCGAAGAATATGAACTGCAATTTGAAGAAGGAGATTTTGAAACAATTGCCGGATTTGTTACCTCAAAAACAGGCAGAATTCCTAAAAGCGGTGAAATTATTGATATAGATTCCTACAAAATCTCCATTCTCAGAACAGACAAACGAAGAATTGAACTTATCAAACTGGTTCTTTCCGATTCCTGATTTTAAAGATGGAGAATTTGGCAAAATTAATCTATCTTTGAAGGTTTTACTAAATAAATTTGTGAGCAAAAATTGTTTTTTAAGTTAGAGCAGACAGATACAAAATCAAAAGCCAGAGTTGGTGTTGTTGAGACTGACCACGGAAAAATAGAAACACCTATTTTTATGCCGGTCGGTACTCAGGGAACTGTTAAAGCAGTTACTCAAAAGGCTCTTGAAGAAGATATAAAAGCCCAGATTATTCTTGGCAACACTTACCATTTGTACTTGCGACCCGGAACCGAATTGCTTGAAAAAGCAGGCGGACTGCATAAATTTATGAACTGGAAAAAGCCTATTCTTACAGATAGCGGCGGCTTTCAGGTTTACAGTCTGGCCAAACTTCGTAAAATGAAGGAAGACGGAGTTGAGTTTAGCTCTCATCTCGATGGTTCCAAACATTTTTTCACTCCAGAAAAAGTAATCGGGATTCAGCGCAGTATCGGTTCCGATATAATGATGGTTCTTGATGAATGTACTCCTTATCCCTGCGATTACGATTATGCAAAAAAATCGATGGAACTTACTTCAAGATGGGCAATTCTTAACAGAAAAGCTTTTCTTGAAACTGAGCCTTTATACGGACACAAACAAGCTCAGTTCGGAATAATTCAGGGAAGTGTTTACAAAGATTTGAGAATGCAGTCAGCTTTTGAACTTGGCAAGCTTGAATTTGAAGGTTATGCAATTGGCGGACTCGCAGTTGGTGAACCTGCTGATAAAATGTATGAAATTGTTGATTTTACAACCAATGTTATGCCTGTTGACAAACCGCGCTATTTAATGGGTGTTGGCAGACCGGAAAACATTCTTGAAGCAATTTCCCTTGGTGTTGATATGTTTGATTGTGTAATGCCTACAAGAAACGCCAGAAATGCTTGTTTGTTTACCTCAAACGGTGTTGTATCAATGAAAAACGCAATGTATAAGGATGATTTTGCTCCTCTTGATGAAAACTGCGATTGTTACTGCTGTAAAAATTTCTCAAGAGCATATTTGCGCCATCTTTTTGTTGCAAATGAAATACTTGCACTTGAACTTGCAAGTATTCACAATTTAACTTTCTATCTGAATCTGGTTACCGAAGCCCGCAGAAGAATTAAAGACGGAACCTTTGCAGAATGGAAAGCAGAAAGAGTAATTACGTTATCAAGAAACATAAATAGTTTATAGGAGAATTTATGGAATTTTTATTATTTGCCATGGGTGGACAACCACAAGGCGGCGAGCAAAGTATGATGAGCACACTTATTATGTTTGGCGCTATCTTTTTAATCTTTTACTTTATGATTATTCGTCCTCAGCAGAAGAGACAAAAAGACCGCGAAAAAATGATAAATGAAATGAAAAAAGGTGACAAAGTAATAACTAGCGGCGGTTTACACGGAACTGTTGCCGGAATGGATGAAAAAACTTTACTTGTTGATCTTGGAAATAACATTAAAGTTACTGTTGAAAGAAGTTCAGTTACTAATGTAGTTGAAAAATAAAGTTTGCAAAAACCTCCGGTTTCGGAGGTTTTTCTTTTTTCTCTCCTAATTGCCATTCATTTACTTCACAAGCATTTCAGAAAAGTTTTATTGCCATTATACCTCTAGTTGGTTATTTTCAATCCGATTTTACTTTAATAATTCTGCATCTCTAATTTTATTATGGGGGACAAATTGAAAAAAACATCAATGCTTATTTTGGTTTTATTTTGCTCAATTCTTTTTGCTCAGGAAAATTCAACATCTGTTGAACTGGGAACTCATTTCAGTTTTAAATCAAAAGTTTTGAATGAAGAAAGATCAGTCTCAATATTTTTACCTGCAAGTTATCACCTTAATAAAGAAGCACGATATCCTGTTGTTTATATGGTTGACGGCGATTACAATTTCTTTCATCTTGCCGGATTAACAGAACAGTTATCATCAATAAGTGAACGCATCCCGGAAATGATAGTTGTTGCAATTTCTGATAAAGGTCACAAAAACTACCTTAAAAATATGACTCCGACAGATTTGAACAATCCTAAAGGAGAAAAATCTGGCAGAGCAAATAAACTTATTGAATTCCTTGAAAAAGACTTAAAGCCTCTTATTGCCAATAAATATAGAACCGCTCCTTTTGATATTTTAATGGGACATTCAGTTGGCGGATTATTTGCTGTTACCGTTCTCACGGAAAAACCTGAACTCTTTAACGCTTATGTTGCTATTAGTCCGAGTATCTGGTGGAACGAAACTTACCTTGTAGAACGCGCAGAAAATGTTTTTGAGAAAAAACTTAAATATAATAATCAGCTGATTGTTACACTTGGTAATGAACAGGGAATGAAGGTTGAAGAGTATCTTGCACTTTTAGAAAAATTCTCTCCGGAAGGTTTAACTCACATTTACAAACATTTTCCTGACGAGAGCCACAACTCTGTCGGATTAAAAAGTATGGAATTTGCATTTTACGAAATATTCAAAAACTGGGAATTTAACTCTGTAACTTTTGCTCCTACTCAAATAAGAACCTATGTTGATTCATACAATAAGTTTTCTGAAAAATTAGGCTATAAAGTTACACTTCCTCCAACATTTGTTTTTTACTCTGCATATTCTTTGGCTCAGGCAGATGCACAAAATGAACTTGATCAATTCAGATCTGCAATTGTTAACTTCTTCCCGTCATCGCTGCAGGATTATTACTTTAAACTTGGTGATGTATACAGACGACTCGGAAAATTGAAAAAAGCAGAAAAAACTTTGCTGGAAGGATTAAAAAAATATCCTGAATCAATGAATATTAAACATACTCTCGGGTTAGTATACGAAGGGAAAAACGAAATTCTTTCCTCCAGAAAATATTTAAATGACGCATTAAATCTTGGTAAAAAATTAAAAGTAAGAAGATGGATGATGAATTTTCTGGAAGCTGATTTTGAAAGAGTTTATAAATAGTACGTTTTGACTCTAAATAGCTGAATAAACTAAAATGTGATTTACTTTATTTATAAAAATTGTTATTTATCAGAATAGTAAAATAAAGTTTAGGGTGTCTTTGTGAAAAAACTATTCTTTTTGATATTGTTTTGTCTGACAACAATTTTTTCCTATTCGCAGTCATCAAAAGTTTATGTTGGCAAGATTGAAGGTGATATAGATCTTGGTCTGGTTCCTTATGTAAAAAGAACCATTTCAGAAGCGGAAAACAATCTTGCCAAACTCATTATTTTTGAGATCAATACATTTGGCGGAAGAGTTGATGCTGCAACTCAGCTAAAAGATGCCATTATTAACTCCAAAGTAAAAACTCTTGCCTTTATTGACAAAAGAGCCATTTCGGCCGGTGCTTTAATTTCACTTTCCTGTGAAAAAATAGTTATGGTTCCCGGTGCATCTATTGGTGCATCTACAGTTGTTGACCAGGCCGGCAAAAAACAAGCTGAAAAATATCAATCTTATATGCGTTCCGAAATGCGCGCCACAGCTGAGAAAAATGGCAGACCCGCAGATATTGCCGAAGGAATGGTTGATGAACGAATCAGCATTGAAGGTTTGGTTGACAGTACTCAGCTTATAACTCTGACCACAGATGAAGCAATTAAATATAAAATCGCAGATTTCAAATTATCAACAATTGATGAAGTTCTTGACAGTCTGGGAATAGAAAACGCAGAAATAGAAACTCTCGACAGTAACTGGGCAGAAGCTTTTATCCGCTTTCTAAACAATCCGGTAATATCTTCGTTGTTGATTATGATTGGTCTGGTTGGGCTTTTCACCGAAGTAAAATCACCAGGATGGGGAGTTCCCGGCACAGCAGGAGTTGTTGCTCTGATACTTTTCTTTGGAGCCGGATATATTTTAGAACTTGCATCAGCATTTGAAATTGTGCTGTTTATTGTGGGCATTGCGCTTCTGCTAGTGGAATTTTTCGTGATACCCGGTTTCGGCATATTCGGATTTGGCGGTATAGCACTTATAATTATCAGTCTGTTTCTCGGATTAATTTCCGATTTTCCTGTAATAAATTTTGCAATAATTGAGGAGGCTATTATTCAGTTAGCTATTTCATTAGTTCTTTCGTTGTTAATTATTTTGATATTGTGGAAATATCTCCCCAAAACAGCAATGTTTAAAAAACTTGTACTTGATGACAACATTGATGCAACTTCCGGTTACACCACAGATGAAAAATATCAGCATTTAATGGAAAAAGAAGGAATTGCACATACGGATCTTAGACCGGCGGGAACTGCAATTTTTGAAAATAAAAAAATTGACGTTGTAACCGAAGGTGATTATGTTGAAAAAAGCAGTAACGTAAAAGTAATTCATATTGAAGGTTCAAAAATTGTTGTACGAAAAATAGCGGATTAAAATGAGATTATTTCCGATTGAAGTAAAAAATTATGACAAATATTGGGAATCTATGCGTAAGTATAATTCCTGGTTTATTCAGTTAAGATATATGGCAGTTGTTGCACTTTTGCTTTTATTTATATTTCTGGCAAGGGTTCTTCAATTTGAGTTTTCAAAAATTCAATATATTTTTCTTGGTTCCACTGCAATCGGAATTTTTCTGTACAACGTTTATTTCAGGCATTATTGCGATAAAATAAAGGAGGGAATTGCCAAACTGAATTCCATTCAGGTTTCCCTTGCACAGATTTGTCTGGATCTCTTTTCCCTTGCTATTATTGTCTATTTCACCGGCGGGATAGAAACTCCGCTACTTTTCTTTTTCCTCTTTCACATGATTATAGGAAGTATAATTCTTCCAAAAAAACTGATGTACAGAATTGCCGGAGTAATTGTTCTGGTTATACTTGGTTCCAGTCTGCTGGAATATTTTGAATTAATCAAACATCAACGTATCGGCGGATTGTTTCAGACTGTCTACTACAATGATCTTTCATACCTGATTACAATTAACCTGATTTTTGGCAGTATGATGCCTATAACAGTTTATCTTACAAATAAAATTGCACGCGAACTGCAAAAAAGGGAAGTGGCTCTGAAAGAAGCTTACGATTTACTGGAAGAGGCTGAAAAATCTAAACAGAAGTTTATTATTGCTGTTGTTCACGAACTGAAATCGCCTATTGCTTCTGCAACTTCGCAGCTTAATTTAATTTCCAACGGATTTGTAACTGAAAAAGAAGAGATTAATCAGAAAGTAAATCGTGCTACCATCAGACTAGATGAATCAATAAACCGAATAAATGACATTCTGAAAATTTCGAAATTTAAATTGCTTAAAAGCAAAGATGAAAAGCTGATTAATATTTCAGAATTGATTAAAACAAATGTTGAAGATTACATTGAAAAAGCAAAAAATAAAAATATAGAACTCAATTATTCCAACAGCACAACCAATCAACAAATTACCGGTGACGAAGTTTTACTGAATCTTGTATTTTCAAATTTAATTGGAAATGCAGTAAAATATACAGTCAGCGACGGCAAAGTTCAGGTTACCCACAAAATAGAAAAAGAAAATCACGAAATAAGGATCTCTGACAGCGGAATCGGGATACCCGAAGGTGAGTTCGAAAAAATATTTAAAGAGTACTACAGAGCTTCTAACACGAAAAATAAAGCAATTGAAGGAACCGGTACCGGACTTTCAGTCGTAAAACAAATCATTGAACAGCATAAAGGGACCATAAAAGTTAAAAGTCCCTCTGAAATTGGAACCCAGGAAAAACCGGGCACTGAATTTTATATTACTTTACCAATAAATGAAATTAATACTGATCTTCAGGATCACTTAAAAAAGTAACAAATTTATCATCTGTTGTTGCCAGATATTTTTCAGCTGTTTCTTTGTCATTAAAAATAGCAAACAAAGTTGAACCGCTGCCCGTCATTAATGCATACTCAGCACCTGCTGCGTACATTTCTTCTTTAATCTTTTTGATTTCCGGATAAGTTTTAAAAGCATAATCTTCAAAATCATTTTTCAAAACATCTTTTAACTCGGCAGGATTGTTATTCAATTTTTCATTTATCTGATTCCATGAAATTTCAACAGGCGAAGGAGTCACATTTGAGTAAGCTTCTTTTGTTGAAATATGAATTCCCGGATTAACAATTACAATAAATTTTTCCAGCTGTAAATCCAACGGAGTAAGTTTTTCACCGCGTGATTTGCCGACAGAAGGAAATGTTTTCACAAAAAAGGGAACATCAGAACCAAGTTCCAATCCAAACTCAAGCAGTTGCGGATAGTTAAATCCAAGGTTATACATATCATTAACAGAAATCAGAACAGCCGCAGCATCTGAACTTCCGCCGCCGAGTCCGGCTCCGTAAGGAATTTTCTTTTCCAGATTAATTTTCACCGGAATAGTTTTTTTTGCTTTCTCTTCAAGTAATCTCACAGCTTTTACTGCCAGATTTGAATCATCCGCAGGGAGTGAGGGATCTGAGCAGATAAATTCAAACTTATCATTTTTCTCAAGTATAAGTTTATCAAATAAATCTTTTACAGGGTAAAAAATTGTTTCGATATTGTGAAATCCGTCAGCGCGTTTTTCAGTAACGTAAAGACCAATATTTATTTTAGCCGGAGCTTTAATTTCAATTTTGTTTATCAAAATAATTCCTCAATAATTTTGTGTGTTCTGGTGTCGAGCCGCAACAGGAGCCGACAAACAATGTATTTTCATTTGCAAAAGGTTTTATCACTTCCAGATATTTTTCCGGTGAAATTCCGCATTCAATATCTTCATCTTCAAAGTTTCCCGATCCGCAGTTCAGATAAAAAGAATTTTCGCAATCCAAATCTAATGAAAAATATATTTTTTCAAATGTTTCAGGAAAAATACAATTAAATGATACTGCCATAGGTTCAAAAGTTTTAATAAATTTTGTCACTTCGGAAATCGGTTCTCCGGAAAGAATTGTTTCTCCGTTTTTTGTAAAAAGACTGATAATAAAAGGGATTTTGTTGCAGTGGCAAAATTCACAAACAATTTTTATTTCATCATAAAAACCAAAAGTTTCATTTAAGATAAAATCAACTTTACCTGTATTCCACAATTCAGTTATATGTTTATGATGATTTTCTATTAAGCTTTTACTGCTGAGAGTTCTCTCCGTCTGATAACAATCTTCGGCCGGAGAGTTTGACGCTGCGATAAATACGTTTTTATTACCAATTACATCTGCTGCAAGATTTACACTTTGCTTAATAAACTCAGCGTAATTGTAATCAAGTTTTGCAGATTTGAAAGCAATCGGGTTTGTTCTGAAAGTGTTGGTTGTAATTATGTCGGCACCGGCTTCAACGTATAATTTATGGACAGATTTAACTTTTTTCTGTTCAGTGATGTTGGCTCTGCTTGTCCAGAGATCTTTATCGTTGATGCCTTGTTGTTGAAGCAGACTGCCAACCGCGCCGTCAAGAATTAACGGTCGGTTGACAGTTTTTCTGAAACTCTTTATGTCAGATATCTTTTTCTTCAAAATATTTTACTGTTTCTTTTTCAATCCGTTCAAGATCGATCATCTGGATACATTCAAGATCTTTCGGGCATTTTTTATTCCAGCAAGGTGCGCAGTCAAGACCTTCAGGAGCCAGAATTACACCTCTGTCAAACAAATCAATTTCTGTCCAGCAACTCAAACCAAACCAGGCTATTACATATTTTTTAAGAGCAATTGCCAGGTGCATTCCAAATGTATCGCCGGTAATTACAACATGGGGCAGACTCTCATAACAAGCGCCTCTTCTTACACCTTCGGTAGTAGGAGTGTTGATGATTTTATCACCAAAATGAGCTGCAAGAAGGTTGTTACGCTCAGTGTCTTCGGGTCCGCCCAAAAGCATAACTTTATAATCACCGTATGAAAGAAATCTTTCAATAAGGACTTCGTGCTGTTCAAGCGTCATTTTTTTATTTGGAAAAAGTTCGGAGCAACCTGTGTTAAAACCGATAATTTTATCATCAGGTTTCAGACCGATCTCTTTTTTATAATTTTCAATATGCTGCTTTTCTTCATCAGTAAACTCAAAAACATATTCATCACGATTATATTCTAGTTCAAATGTTTCCGCAAGATAATCCTCTCCAACACGTTTGTTTTCACGGAATT
>JBGRQB010000120.1:0-13699 GCA_041725875.1 Rhodothermaceae bacterium | reverse complement strand
CCTTTAATTTCCATTTTCCACCTAGTTTTGTTATATAATTTAAATAAAAAAATCCCGGGAGATCCGGGATACAAATTAAAAGACTATTTATTTTTAATCAAATTTTATCAACTATTATTTTCTAATATATCTTCAATTTCATCTATCCTGTCCTCTGCATCATCAAAATCAGGATCAATTTCCAAAGCCTTTTTATATTGTTTTAATGCTTCATCATAGTTTTTAAGTTCAAAATATGCGTTGCCCAGACTGTTATACCCAAAGGCAAGTTTTGGAGAAAGCTTTACTAAAGTTTTAAATTTATTGAGTGCTTCTTCAGGATTGCCAAGTTTTAATAAAGCATTTCCATATCTGTTGTAGAACCAGAAATAATCACTGTTTTCGCCAATTAGTGTTTCAAGAGTTACAAACTCATTCATAATTCCTGTGGTATCTTTTTCAATATAGAGATAACCAAGCAATCTTAATCTTCCTCTTATTTCATCAAGTTCAATGAGTCTGTCAATTCCCTTTTTTGCTTCTTCAATTTTTCCGTCATCAAGCTGATATTTTATAAGGAGATTTAAACCCGATGCTTCATCAATTGAAATAACTTTTTCTGCGAGCTTTACAGCCTCTTCTTTATCGCCACCTGCAATTCCCGGAGCATAAAACATAAATTCTGCCAGCCCCATATTTCCGTCAAGATGATTCGGGTCCAGTTCCAGAGTTCTTAAAAAAGCATTTTTACAATCTTTTGCTAGAAATGGTTTTCTGAAAATACTTGCATTGCGCGCATCGTAACCGTAAATTCTTCCGAGAAGGAAATGGTAATCTGGCGTTTCTTCTGCAATTTCAACAGCTCTTTCTGCATATTCTGTTGCTTTATCCAAATTCCATTCAGCCAGATAAACCTGCGCCAGATTATAAAAAGCTTCATGGTTCTGTTCATCTTTGGCAATTATTTTTTCAAGAATCTGCTTTGCCTCTGCAAATTCCTTTTTCTCCATATATTTTTTGGCTTTTTCTATACTTTCATTAGCCAAAACCGAAGTGAAAAGGAGCAGAATAAGGACAACTAAGTGAAAACTTTTTTTCATCATAATCTCCAATTATTTCGATTTTCAACAAATCTCCCGTTAAATTGTTCCCTATAAGTAATAAAAATATGCAAGTACCCCTGAAAACAGAAGAAACAAATTAATAATTCTTACCCTTAATCTGTGGTTTATTTCGTAGTTAAATGACTCCCTGATTTTAACTGATTCTGAACTCATATTACCTCCTTTGATAATCAAACCTGACTTTCAAACTGCGTGCCGCTTTAATTTGCCTGTTTCAAATTTATAATGACAGTCGGAAATATGCTATGCATAAATTTTTGTACACTGATAGTATAGAAGGAGATACAATTGGGGTATATCAGACACAAACCCTGTTGAGATTTGTGTCTGATTAGTACTATAAATTATTCATATTTAATTGAATCCACAGGATTCATTGATGCGGCTTTTGTAGTGTGATAAATAATTGTTCCGGCTGCTATTATTAGGCTTGTAAATCCGGCAAAAACAAAATACCAGGGATTTAGTTCAATTTTATAGGCAAAACTCTCAAGCCATTTTGACATAACATAATATGCCAGAGGAACAGCAATAACATTTGCAACTACAACCCATTGCAAAAATCCTTTTAACAAGAGAAAATTAACCTGCCAGGCAGAAGCGCCCATTACTTTTCTTACCCCAATTTCTTTTGTTTTTTGAATAACAGTAAAGAGCGTAAGAGCAAACAAACCTGCAACAGATAAAATTATAGATGTAATTGTGGCATAAAAAACAACCTGATGATTCTTCTCTTCAGTTTCATACATCTGAGCAAATTTTTCATCAAGATAGTCATACTTAAAAGTAGAAGCTTTTTCCACCCCTTTCAAAACATTCTCTGTGTGTTTTAATACATCGCGTATCTGTTCTGATTTAAATCTGACAGACATTGTATATGTAGCTTTTGTATATGAACTCAAGAGCATCGGTTCTATTTTTTCGTGAAGTGAAAAATAGTGGTAGTTTTTCATCACCCCTACTATTTTAGCTTTTCTGTTATATACAATTTCGCGTCCTATTGCTTCTTCGGCAGAAACCCCAAGATAAGATAAAAGCTCTTCATTGATAACCACTTCTCTGCCTCCGGAATTGAATGAATTTTCATTAAATCCTCTGCCGGCAAGTATTTCAATCTGGTAAGTATCTGTAAATCCGTAACGTACTCTGTTTTCATATATTTCCACTTTCTTTTCAAGAGTACGGCTATCAAACTCTTTTAAAATTTGTCCGCTGCGTCTTTCCCCCGGGACACTTTGCGAACCGGCCACACTTAAAACTCCTGAATGTTGTAAAAGATTTTCTTTAAGAAGATCAAAATTCTTAATAGAAGAAATTGAAAAATAGAAAACCTCTTCTCTGTTAAATCCGGGATCTATGTTTTTGGCAAAGCTGTACTGACTGTTAATAACTTTCACAGATGTAATTAAAACAATAACTATTACAAACTGAACTATCACTGTTCCCCGCATAAGTGAATTCTTTTTCTTTACACTTCTTGAGTTATTGAGCAGACTGGTAGCTGTTTCTTTGGAAACTTTTATTCCCGGATATATTGCCGATAAAACTCCTGTTGCCAGAGCGATTGTCAAAAACCCACCAGTAATTAAAGGCCACCAGCCATAATAAACACTTAAATCTTTACCCGTTATTAAAGCAAAGCTATCCAGAATCAGATAAAAAACAACTACACCAATCACTGCTGCACTGACAGCAATAACTGTCGATTCACTTAAAAACTGAACAATCAGGCTCGATCTGTTGGCGCCTATAACTTTTCGTAATCCTGTTTCCTTTAATCTTCCCTGCGATCTGGCAGTAAGCAGATTAATAAAATTGATAGAAACAATAATCAGTAACGCAAACGGAAAAATTGATAATATATATATGTTATTTATATTCCCGTGAATTCCTATTTTGTAACCTAAATCAGAAGAATAAAGATGAATATCTTCAAGCATCTGAAAAGCAACAACGGCTTTATATCCTCTTTCTTCTCGCGGTTTATATAACAGATCACAAATAGGTTTCACATCGTCGGTTACAGATTTTACATCAAAGCCCTCTTTCACAGAAAAATATGTGTATACCTCATTACTTCTTTGCTGAAAAATCCATTCAAGATTCTTTTTTGATATAAAAAAGTCGTAACTGAAATGTGAATTACCCGGAGCATCTTCTACAACGCCTTCAATTTTAAAAGTAGATTTTCCAATTTTTAACACTTCTCCAAGAACAGCTGTAGTTCCGAAAAGCGTTCTGGCAATGCTTTCGCTCAATACAAGTGATTCCGGTGTTTTTAAAAACTCCTTCTTCTCTCCATGCAATACTTTGAAATCAAAGACTTCAAAAAAATCGTGATCAGTATAAAATGAAGTAAGATCGGTAAATTTTTTGTCGCCTGATTCCAATTCAGCTTTTGTATACCGAAACAAATGTGTTGAATATTTTACTCCTTCAACTTGCTCAATTGCTTCTTTCAATTGAGCCATTGTGAGAGCAGTTCTCTCATCCATAGAGCTTTCATTTTTAGATTGCGTAATAATTCTTACTATTCTCTCAGAATCATTGTGAAATTTGTCGTAACTCACTTCATAATGAATAAAAACCGTAACCAGCATTGCTGATATTAACCCGATTGCCAATCCGAAAACATTAATTGCAGATTGCAGTTTCTCCTTTTTTAACTGTCGGATTCCGGTTTTAAAATAACTGCTGAACATATGTACTCCCCCAAATAATGAGTTTTTAATATATTTTGCCGACAGACCCATAATCTGTCGGAACAACAATAAATATGCTGTTACCTTCCCTTCCTTTTCTATTGTATACTCGTGAACTTCACAAATATCTCCTGCCATCTCCTCAGGATGAAGAAAATCACGAAGTAAAAATTTTAATATGTTATAGATAAAATCCATTCACTCATTCCTATACTAAAGGCTGGTAGCTGGCCATTTTTTCATAGAGTGATTGTGCTTCTGTAAGCTGTTGTCTTCCTTCATCAGTAATTTCATATAATCTTTTGGAACGTCCTCCTCTTTTAGAACTCGCTTCTCCTGTATAAGATTTTACAAATCCCTTGCTTTCAAGTCTGTCAAGAGGAACATAAACAGAGCCTATCGACCAATACTTTCCCGTAACTTTTTCAAGATGTTCTTTTAGCAAAACACCGTAAACATCACCTTCAACTTTTGATATCATCATCAAAACCAGTTCTTCTGATCTGGACAAAAATTTCATCTCTTTACCTTATATCTTCTATTTTATAGAACTTATGACGAAACTTACACATAATTTGTTCTATTTCATAGAACAAATTGTAATTTTCTTAAAAATATTTTGATATTCATAAAAAGAGTGTAAAATTGCGGTATACGATAATTGTAAAATAATCAAATGTAGTTATGAGACCCAAAGTAAAAATATGTTGTATCAGTTCTGTTGAAGAAGCAAAAACGGCAATAGACTCAGGCGCTTCTGCACTGGGATTAGTAGGCAATATGCCCAGCGGACCCGGAATAATAAGTGATCACCTGATACGTGAAATTGCCCGGATTGTTCCTCCGCCTGTTGCTACTTTTCTTCTTACCAGCGAAACCGGAGCAAAAAATATAATTGAACATCATTCAAGAACCGGAACCAACACAATACAAATTGTTGATTCCCTTTCTGAAGGCTCTTACTCTGAAATAAAAAAAGCTTTGCCCGGAGTAAAACTTGTCCAGGTGCTCCACGTTATTGATGAAAAATCTGTTGAAGAAGCAGTAAAACTATCCGAAGAAGTTGATGCTTTTTTGCTCGACAGCGGCAATCCGGCTCTCAAAGTTAAAGTCTTGGGAGGAACCGGAAAAACTCATAACTGGCATTTAAGCAGAAAAATTGTAGATGCATCAAAAGTGCCGGTATTTCTTGCCGGAGGATTAAATCCCGAAAATGTTAAAGAGGCACTGGATGTGGTTCAGCCGTACGGATTAGATTTATGCAGCGGTGTTCGCACAAATGGTAAACTCGATCCAAAAAAACTTGAAGCTTTTATGAAAAATGCAGGAATATAAATTATGAGCAAAATAAAATTTTCTGCAGTTCCGCCTGAGAAATCTCTTGTAACAAAAGATTTTGAAAATTATAACTACTGCGATCTGTTTACAGTTGAAACAAAACTTGATGACACGGTTGATAATATTACTTCAAAAATTTTCAAACTCCCGGGCTGGATAGTTTTTCTTTTGGTTTTAAGAAATTCAATTGTAAAAATTTTTGGTCTGAAAACCGGAGGGAAAAAAGATTTACAGTTCCTCGATTATTATCCGGTCGGATCAAGAGCAGTTGTTTTTACTGTTATTAACAGAAACGAAAATGAAATTGTAATGGCTGAAAATGATAAGCATTTAAATTTTCGGGCTTCTGTTTTACTTGAGAAAGATAGTGAAAAGACTTTGGTTCATTTAACAACACTTGTAAAGTTTAACAACTTTGGCGGGAAGCTGTATTTCACTATAATCAAACCTTTTCACAAGGTAATTATTAAATCTGTTTTGAAAAGAATAATTTAGAAATGTTTAATAAGGTTACACTCCGTCATTTCAACGGAGTGTATGGAAAATTTATTTTAATCTGTTTAATCCGTTAAGGGCAGCAACGCGGTAAGCTTCTGCCATTGTAGGATAATTAAATGTTGTACTTGTAAAATACTCAAGATGATTTGCTTCACCTTTTTGCGACATTACTACCTGACCAATGTGAATAATTTCTGCAGCGTAAGCACCAAAACAATGGATACCAAGTATCTCCATAGTTTCTCTGTGAAAAAGTATTTTAAGCATTCCCTCAGTATTACCGGTAATTTGCGCACGTGCCAAATGTTTGAAGAATGATTGTCCCACTTCATAAGGAATTGCTTTTTCAGTAAGTTCTTTTTCTGAGTAACCAATAGAACTGATTTCCGGAATTGTATAAATTCCCGTAGGAATATGTTCTACAAGTCGGTGTGTACAGGTTCCGCTTACAAGGTGTTTACCGGCAAATCGTCCCTGGTCGTAAGCTGCGCTTGCCAGACTCGGATAACCAACAACATCACCAACAGCATAAATGTGCGGAAGTGCTGTCTGGTAAAACTCATTTACTTTAATATATCCTCTGCCGTCAATTTCAATTCCAATTTCTTCCAATCCCATATTGTTGGAATTTCCTGTACGACCCTGAGTAAACAAAACATAATCTGCGGTAATTTGTTTATTAGATTGCAGATAAACAGTTGCTTTTTCGTCGTCGGCTTCTATCTTTTCGTAAGTCTCGTTATGACGAATAGTAATTCCGTTTTCACGAAGATGATAACTTAAAGCATCTATTATTTCATCATCCAAAAATGATAAAAGTTTATCGTAACTGTTTATGATATTAATTTTTATGTTCATTCTTCTTAATATCGAAGCATATTCACACCCGATTACTCCGGCTCCGTATATAATAACTTTCATCGGATGATCTTTAACGTTCAGAACAGTATCACTGTCGAGAATTCTCGGATGAGTAAAATCTATATCTTCAGGGTGATAAGGACGCGCACCTGTTGCAATAACAAACTTTTCAGCTTTATATTGCTCAATACCGTCGTTAGGAGTTTCAACTTCAATTGTATTTGCATTAGTAAATCTTGCTCTGCCTGTTATAATGTCAACATAGTTTCTGTCATAAAAACTGTGACGCATTTTAACCTGTTTTTCAATTACCTGTTCGGCACTTTTAAGCATATCCTGAAAACTGTAATTTCTAAAGTTTCCTGAATCTGCCATATGAGAAACTGCGTGTCTGAGAGCTTTACTGGGAATTGTTCCTTTATGTGTACAGCTGCCGCCAACCAAAAGATTTTCATCAACAACTGCTACCCTTTTCCCTTCCTTTCTTGATTTCATTGCGGCACCTTCACCTCCGGGACCGCTGCCAATAACAATCACATCATATTTTTTATTTTCCATACTGGATACTGTATCTTATTTTTTAAAATAAAAATGTCCGGCAGAGCCGGACAATGTAATTTTAACCAAAATATCTTTTTAGCAATCCTGCAAATGCTTGTCCGTGACGAGCTTCATCTTTACACATTTCGTGTACTGTATCGTGAATTGCATCAAGGTTTAATTGTTTAGCTTTTGTTGCAAGATCTTTTTTACCTTTACAAGCACCATATTCAGCATCAACTCTCATCTGAAGATTGGTTTTAGTATCGGCAGTTACAACTTCGCCTAACAATTCAGCAAATTTAGCTGCGTGTTCAGCTTCTTCAAAAGCTATTCTTTTGTAAGCTTCTGCAACTTCAGGATAACCTTCTCTGTCAGCCTGTCTGCTCATTGCAAGGTACATACCAACTTCGGTACACTCGCCAACAAAGTTTGCTTTAAGACCTTCAACAATTTCAGGATCTACATCTTTGGCAACGCCAATTCTGTGTTCGTCTGCCCAAGCCATTTCACCAGCTTGTTCATCAAATTTGTCAGGTCCAACCCCGCAGGTTGGGCATACTTCAGGAGGTGTGTCACCTTCGTGAACGTATCCGCATACTGTACAGATAAATTTTTTCATTTAAAATCTCCTATTATAACGCTATACTTTTAGTTATTACCATCTATTGGTACAAACACTCTACTTTGCATTTCACGATCAAGAAGGAATAATCCGGTTCCTTTTCCATCAATCATTTTTAATTGCTGAAGAACATTATCTACGCTTGCTTCTTCTTCAACCTGTTCGTCAACAAACCAGTGAAGGAAATTTTTAGTTGCGTGATCACTTTCTTCAATAGCTATATCACTTAATTGGTTTATTAATGAGGTAATTTTCTGTTCGTGTTCAAGAACATCTTCATAAACATTAATGATACCAGTCCATTCTGTTTTTGGTTCATCAATTTTGGCAAGAGAAACTTTACCGCCTCTTTCATTTACAAAATTGAATATTTTTAATCCGTGAGCCCATTCTTCCTGAGCCTGAACGTTCATCCAGTTTGAAAAGCCTGCAAGGTTTTGTGAATCGAACCAGGCAGCCATTGATAAATAAAGATATGAAGAATAAAACTCTGCATTAATCTGTTTGTTTAATTCTTCTTCCATTCTTTTGCTAATCATTTTAGTCTCCTATCGACAATAATTTATAATTCGTCATTTTTTTTAAGTTCAATTGATTTGCATAACCATTTTTCTTTTTTAGCCACACGCATACAATTTTTACAATAGTAATTTGGCTCTCCAACCACATCGTCAATTTTTTCACTATTTTTCTTTATTGTCTTTTCACTCCACTTGCACAGCTTCTTACTTGGTACGCTCATCTATTCCTTTCTTACTCAACGTTTCTTATTTTTTCCAAAAATTGAGATCTTAAAAATCTTCTGGGATTTTCAACATGCTCAAAAGTCAACTTTCCTTTAAAGTCATTAATCGAATTAAAGTTGTGTTTTTTCATCCATTCTTCAATATCAGCTAAAAATTCGCTGATAAGTCCTAATCCACCCTGATAAAACGCTGATGCTATCTGAACAGTTGAAGCACCTACCAATAACATTTTTATAATTTCTTCGCTGGAATGGATACCTGTTGTGGCTGAAAAATCTATATCTTCCATATCACGTGAAAGAAGTGCAATCCATCTTAGTGAATCGTGATAATCAGTTTTCTTTGAAAAGTTAAAAGTAGTACTTATTTCAAGATTTTTAATATCTATATCCGGTTCTGTAAACCTGTTAAAGAGTACAAGTCCGTCAAGTTTTCTGCAATAAAGATTATATACAAAGTTAGGTAAGGAAGAGAAGTTTTTACCTATTTTAAAGGCCACAGGAACTGAAATAACTTCTTTAACTTTTGCAAGCAGTTCGTAATAAACCTGTTCAACTGCAACGCCTGTTTCTTTTTGATCAAAAGGAACAGAAAAGACATTTAATTCAATTGCATCTGCGCCTGCATCTTCAATTTTTTTTGCAAAATCAACCCAGTGCTGATCTCCCATACAGTTAACACTTGCAATAACAGGAATACTTAATTTTTCTTTTGCTTCTTTAATAAGATTGCAATATTCAACAACTCCGTACTGCAATTCAAGTTCGCCTGAAATGTATTCATAAGCTTCAGTATGATCTTGTGCAGATCCTTCAATTCCCCAACTGTCGCGCAATAATACTTCTTCAAATAAACTTTTTAATACAACAGCTCCGGCACCAGCTTTTTCGCATTCAATAAGTTTTTCTATGTTTTTAGAAAAACCACTACTGGCAACAATTACCGGGTTTTTTAATGTTAATCCCAAATATTTGGTCTCAAGGTTCGCCATAAAATTTCTCCTAAAAGTAGATAAATTACTCTCTAAATTTATTTTACTTGTGCTTCATATCCAAGTTCGGTAACAGTCTTTATTAAAATTTGAGTATCAACATTTTCAGTTTCAATTACTGCTTCCCCTTTTTCCAGAGAAACTTTAACATCTTTTACACCTTCAAGGGCTTTTAAACCTTTTTCCACTCCGGCAGAACAATGGCCGCAGCTCATTCCAGAAACTTTTAATACTACCATGTTTTCACTCATATTACTGTTCTCTTCTATTTCATCAGATTTTGATTTTTTAAATTTTGTTGAATAAGATATTCCCAATACACTCAGAAGTAAAATACTCCAGAACAACGAAAGATATCCGTGGTGTTCGTGCATATTCATTGCTTCAACCTGAATATTTCCGGCTGCAAATATATAATCTAAAACAATTCCGCTTAAAATTGCGCTAAGTGCAACTGTAAATATGTAAATAAGTACAGATTTTTTACCAAGAACATTTAGCAAAACTGCAAAAGCAGCTGCGTTTGTTGCGGGTCCGGCAATTAAAAAAGCAAGTGCTGCACCGGGAGAAGCTCCCATATGCATAAATCCTGCTGCAATCGGCACTGATGCTGTTGCACATACATAAATAGGAACACCGGCAGCCATCAATATAAAAATTGAAAGCAGTCCGCCGCCAAGATAAGCTGTTAACGAAGCAGGCGGAATTAAAACCGACATAGCCCCTGCCAGAATGGTTCCGACAATTAAAGAAACAGCAATATCTTTTGGTAAAGTTATAAATCCGTGATTAAATATTTCTGCAAATTTATTTTTTGGTGTGGCTGTTTCACAGCAGTCACCAGCACACTCAGCCTTATATGTTTCATTTACATTTTCTTTATCAAGGTATTTTATAAGCGTTCCGCCAACAAGTCCGGTAAACAAAGCTGATATTGGTCTGAATATGGCAATAACCGGACCCAAAATTGCGTAGGTAACAAGAATGGAATCGATTCCTGTTTGCGGAGTACTTAATAAAAAGCTTGTTGTAGAAGCTTTACTTGCGCCATTTTTTTTAAAAGAAATTGCTACGGGTAAAACACCGCAAGAACATAATGGAAGTGGTATTCCAAAGATAGATGCTTTAAATACAGGACCAATACCACTTCCACCAAGATGTTTTTCAACCCATTCAGGAGAAATAAAAACTGACAATATTCCGGCTACCAAAAACCCAAATAAAAGGTATGGCGCCATTTCGTTAAATACAAGCCAGCTTTCATTGAGAATATCTATTATTACGTTAATCATTTTTCAATTATTCTGCAGGAAGTTCAAGCTCTACAAGTTTTGAACTTACATCGGGAAGAACTTCTAATTTTCTGGCCAGTTCTTGTTTCTTCTCTTCTTCGCCGTGTAATTCCAGAATAAGCATTCCGTGTTCCGAACAATTATCCATAACGCCGTCGTGGATTCCTAATCTGGTTTTGATCATACATCCCCAACCTGTAAGTATTTGTTGAACTTTTACAGCGGTATCCTTTCTTTTACCGATTAAAATTACAAGTACCGTCTTTTTCATTATTAGCTCCATAATTTGTGATATTTATTCCCCGGCCAGTGATCTCCGGGGAATTAAGAAAAGTATATTTCAAAGAAAACTTTCTAGAATTTTTCTGCGTGAATCTGACCAGGTGTTTTTGGTTTATGCTCTATAAATCCCTTACCTTCAAGCATACTGATCATACCTTCTATCATATTTGGATTACCGCACAAGAAAACTTCTGTGTTTTCAGGAGTGGTATCTTCGCCAAAAGCTTCAGTAATTACACCTTCTGTCCACAAATCCTGGAGTAATTTCGTATGTCCTTTCCATTCGGTTGCTTCTTTTTCAGGGAATAGAATTGTAGGGATATATTTAAAACGATCTGACATTGATTCAAGTAAAGTTAATTCGGATGAATAACCAAGATCCCAAGAGTTTGATGCACCGTGCATAACGGCAATTTTTCTTGAGTGATTATTTAATGCATCGGAACGTAGCATACTCATATAAGGAGCAACACCTGTACCAGTAGCAATTAAAACAACATTTTTAGTTTCTTCAACATTATCAAGTGTAAACATACCAGTACATTTTGTTCCCATAAAAATAGGATCACCAATTTTTAATTCGAACAATCTTGGAGTTAAAGCACCTGAGTGAACAAGAGTAATATAAAACTCAAGATATTCACTTGTTTTTGATGAAGAAGCAATTGAGTATGCTCTTTTAATCATTTTATCAGGAGCAGCTTCCTTGTACTCATCTGTTGCTTCAGCACATCTTGGAGCAGAACCCAGTAAACCAAGAGCTACAAACTGTCCGGCTTTAAACTCTTTCAAATCCCAGCCATTAGGAGCAACACGCATAATAATCATTGTAGGGGAAACTTTCATTATATGAATTACTTTAGCATTTAAATCTGCCATATTAAAATTCTCCTATAAATTCTATTTTAAGATTAAATATTAACCGATATGTAGATAATTAATTTGAATAAACTAAAATTAAGGGATATGGAATAAAAATCCACTTTAAAATGTAATTAATCAGCAATCTCTTCAAAGTCTTCTTTTCCAACACCGCATAACGGACAAGGCCAGTCATCCGGTAAATCTTCAAAAGAAATACCTTCCTCAATACCAACATTGGGATCACCTTTTTCAGGGTCATAGACATATCCGCAAACCAGACATTTGTACTTTTTCACAACAACCTCTCAGTTTGTTAATTTAGAGTCTTTTTATCCTTTTTTGCAACCTTTAGCTAACTGGTTTCCTTTTAGTCGGAAAATCAGTTATGACACTTTTTGCAGACACCTTTAAAGTTTATCTGAGCTTCAGATATAATGTGTCCGTCAATCTCTTTTATTCCTGAAAAACTGTCATCCAAAAATACATCGTAAACGTGACCGCATTCAGTACATAAAAGATGTGCGTGTGGCTTGAAGATATAATCGTACAATACTTCAGTATCGTTAATGTTTAAAGCAGTAACAATCCCTTTTTCAGTTAATAAATTCAACGTGTTATAAACTGTGGTTTTGGAAAGTGTTGGAATGTCTTGCGAAAGTGCTTTAAAGATTTTGTCGACTGAAGGGTGATTTTTAGACTTCATTAAGTATTTTAAAACACTAAGTCTCTGAAAAGATGGTTTTACTCCCTTTTCTTCCAAAATTTTGCCAACGTATTCTGTTGTTATTTGGTTTGGATCCATCATTGTTTTCACCTTTCTTAATACATTTCTTGAAAATAAAAATGATTTCAAACTTATATAAAAAAATCAAATATATCAGTATTAAAAGAACTGTTTTTAAAATATACACGCCGGTTTAATTGTAATAATAATTTTTATCGGAGTAAAAACAATTGAAACCGGCGTTTGTAATTAAATTTTACCTACTAAATCCAAGCCTGGTTTTAGAGTGTTGTCACCCGGAGTCCAGTTAGCAGGACAAACCAAACCATCTGCTTCAGCAACAAATTTTGCAGCCTGCAGTTTTCTTAACAACTCATTAGCGTTTCTGCCAATGCTGTTATCGTGCATTTCGTAAGCAACTAATTTACCTTCTGGGTTGATGATAAATGATCCTCTGAGGGCAAGACCTTCACCATCTATATATGTTCCGAAAGCTTTACTGATTTCACCTGTTGGATCGGCAACCATCGGGAATTTGATTTTACCGATTGCATCAGATGTATCGTGCCATGCTTTGTGCACAAAAACAGTGTCAGTACTAACAGATAGTACTTCTGCACCTTCAGCCTGGAAAGCTTCGTATTTTTCAGCTAATTCTTCTAATTCTGTCGGACAAATAAAAGTAAAGTCAGCAGGATAAAAAACTACTACGGCCCATTTACTTTTCAAATCTTCAAATTTTACATCAGTAATTTCATTTTTATGATAAGCCTGAGCTTTTAATTCCGGTATTTCCTGACCAATTCTTAACATAGTCTTCTCCATTTATTTTTGATTTGTTATAAATTTGTAATCATTACAATTCAAATATAAACTGCTTTTAATACGATGTCAAGTCTTTTTCAAAAAAATTGTGCAAAAAAATTATTATGTGGTAATATTCCATCAGGTGCCTGAGTATTCCGGTATACTCCATCTTTAATGTAACGAAAGATGACATAGTTTGTCACGCGGCATCTTTTTCTGAGCGTAACGAAAATTGATGAGCGGAGGTGATAAGAACAAAAACTGTTTGAAGGCGTGCGAAGCACGGCAAGTTGTTTTTGTTCAGCCGAACGTTAGCAATTTTTAGC
>JBGRQB010000119.1:0-13881 GCA_041725875.1 Rhodothermaceae bacterium | reverse complement strand
AACCTTTTATTGATAACTACAACTCGATTAATCCCTGTATATTTATTTGACTTTCTCATAATATTCGGGATGACATAGTACACATAACCGGTATGGCATAACAACCCCCTCAACAGCAGATAATATGGGGTGTTTTTTGTTAAAAACTGCGGGTTATTTAGATGCTGTCTTAACAGGAATGGTGGTTTTTATAAAATTCATTAAAAAAATAAGATATTCTACTTTTATTCTCTTTTTTGTGCTTTAAAAAGAATAAAAATCTCTTATATTTAGGTTTTGCAGAATAAAAATCTATTATATAAGGATTTTTTTTATGATTGACGAAATCGATAAGCAAATACTTAATCTTTTGAGAGACAATGCCAGAATTTCTAATGCTGAGATTGCCAAAAGAATTGAAAAAGCCCCTTCCGCTGTGCTGGAAAGAATCAGGAAACTTGAGAAAAAAGGAATTATTGAGGGTTATGAAACCAGAATCAATTCCAAGACTCTCGGGTTAAATCTTAAGACTATTGTTTTGATAAAAACAGATGAAAATGTTGGTTCTATGGGACTCGGCGATCAGCTTGCAAAAATTGATGAAGTACAGGAGGTTTTATGTATGGCCGGTGAGTATTCTTATTTGTGTAAGGTTAATGTAAAGGATACTGACGATCAGGCAAAATTTCTTGTAAAACTGGGAGCAATTCCCGGGGTTGTGGATTCCATTACCACACTTGTGTTAAAATCTATTAAAGAAGAATTATCCGTTAAAATTTAATATAAAATGATTATTTCTAATCTGTTTAACTAATAGGAGCAGTTATGAACAAGATGGTTATTACCTGTGCCATTACCGGCGCGGAAACAACAAAAGAACATAATCCGAATTTACCTGTTACACCTGAAGAGATAGCTCAGGGTGCTTATGATGCTTATAAAGCAGGTGCATCTATTCTTCACCTTCACGTAAGAGATGAAGACGGCAATCCTACTCAGGATGTTGAGGTTTTCAAAAAAGCTATTAAGCTTATAAGAGAAAAATGCGACATAGTTATTGAAGTTACAACCGGCGGTGCTGTTGGTATGTCTCTTGAAGAAAGATTACAGCCGTTAGAGCTTGAACCTGAAATGGCTTCACTTGACTGCGGTACCTGCAACTTTGGTGATGATTACATCATTAACACACTTCCTATGATGAAAGAAGCTGCAACAAAAATGAAAGAAAAAGGTGTACGCCCTACTCTTGAGTGTTTTGATGTTTCTCATATTGATGCTTCAAAAATTTTGATTAAAGAGGGTCTTGTTGAACCACCTTTCCATTACGGATTAGTACTTAACGTACCTGCTGCTGTTAAATATGATACTGAAACTTTAGATTTCTTTGTACGCCGTTTACCTGAAGGTGCTTACTGTACGGTAATTGGTGTTGGCGGACGCGCATCATTGCAGTCAAACCTTACTGCTACTGCTATGGGACTTTTCATCCGTGTAGGATTTGAGGATAATGTTTATTTCTCAAGAGGCGTTTTGGCTGAAAGCAATGCCCAGCTTGTTGAGCGTGCTGCAAGAATTGCAAAAGAAGGCGGACTTGAACTCGCTACTCCTGACGATGTCAGAGAATTATTCAAATTAAGAAAATAGATTTACAAATTTAGTTATGAAAGTTGAAGATAATGAAGTTACTGTTATTAGTTTTAGCCACGATTATTTGGGGAGCCGGATTTGCCGGAACAAAATTCACTCTTACAGATTATTCCCCGCTATGGTCAAACGCAATCAGATTTACGATTGCCGGATTATTATGTTTACCGATTTTGATAAAGATGAAATCATTTAAAAAAGAACCTAAGGAGTTTATCGGACCAATATTATGTTCACTTGCACTCTTTTCAGGAATTTTAACTCAAACATTCGGGTTAAATTACACTACACTTGCAAAGAGTGGTTTTATTACAACATTTTATGCAATATTTACTCCTATTATAGCTATGGTTATTTATTCAAGAAAATATCGCAAAGCTTATTGGGCGCTTGTTTTTGTTGCCCTTATCGGAATCTTTCTTTTATGCGATATGGATTTGAATAACTTTAATTATGGAGATTTGCTGACACTTATAAGCGCAATATTTTTCTCCGGACATATACTTCTGCTTGATAAATATACCGACAAGTTTGATTCTTTAATTGAGTTGAATTTAATGCAGATATTTTTCACAGGTATATTGAGTCTGGCAGCAGGATTGATTGGTGAGGATATTCCTTCACTTACTCCGCTTGTACAGTTTTCTGAAATTGGTCAGGCATCTCCGATAACAGGATTTATTATCCTAAGTGTGTTCTCGTCACTTATTGCCTTTGGTATTCAGGTAATTGTGCAGAAAGATATTCCTGCACATATTGTGAGTCTTATATTCCTGGCCGAAGCTGTTTTTGCCTCAATTTTCGGATATCTTTTCTTTAGTGAAGTTTTATCCCTTACGGCAATGATAGGTTGTGCAATGGTATTGGTAAGTGTTGCGTTTATACCGGTGATTGAGACACAGCGAACTAAATTAGCCGGAACTTAGAATTTTTAAACGTAAGGAATTGGAATAAATGAACGAATTACAGAACGGGAGTCCTTTCGGACTTCACAGAGTTGTAGAGCCTGAGGGAGTATTCCCTCAGCCTGCTGAAAAAGTTAGCAGTGATTTCAGCAAGATCTGGGATAACGAGATCCTGATATCAGTGGAAACTTTAAATGTAGATTCCGCAAGTTTTACGCAAATTAAGAACGAAGCCGGCGGCGACAAAGATAAGATTGCCGCAAGAATTAAAGAGATAGTTTCAGCAAGAGGTAAAATGCACAATCCTGTTACAGGTTCAGGCGGTGTTCTTATCGGAACCGTAACACACGTTGGCAGCAAACTTGACACAAAAGTTAAAGTAGGCGATAAGCTTGTAACTCTTGTTTCTCTTTCTCTTACTCCTCTCAGACTGGATGAAGTGAACGAAGTGCTTGTTGAAAGAGATCAGGTAAAGGTTAAAGGTGAAGCAGTACTTTTTGAAACCGGTATTTATGCTATTCTTCCTGAAGATGTGCCTGAAACTCTTGCTCTTGCAATACTTGATGTTTGCGGTGCTCCTGCCCAGACTCAAAGACTTGTAAAACAGGATGATACTGTTGTAATTATCGGAGCCGGTGGTAAATCGGGAATTTTATGTGCTTATGAAGCTCAGAAAATTGCCGGTCCTAACGGAAAAGTTATTGGTATTGAATACTCAGATGAAGCGTGCAAAAGAATTGCAGATTTAGGATTCTGCGATGAAGTTATTCAGCTTGATGCACAGAACGCAGTTGAATGTTACGAAGCAGTTAAAAAGAGTACAGACGGAAAATTTGCAGATGTTGTAATTAACTGTGTAAATCTTCCTAATACTGAAATGGCTTCAATACTTATGACAAAAGATGAAGGAACCGTATACTTCTTTAGTATGGCAACATCATTTACCAAAGCTGCACTTGGTGCCGAAGGTGTTAAAAAAGATGTTAATATGCTTGTTGGCAACGGATATGCAAAAAATCACGATGAGATTGCATTAAACATCCTTAAAGAATCACCTGTTATAAAAGAACTTTACGAAAAATTGTATTGCTAAAAAGGAAACGAGTAAAATGAGAGAATATAAAAGCGTAGAATATAAAGATATAGAACTTTATAAAGATGTACCTGAAGAGAAATGGAACATGTGGGAATGGCAGATGAAAAATGTTATCCGTGATGTACCTACTCTTAAAAAGGTAATGAATATGGAATCTGGTGAAGAAGAGGAAGTAAATACCTGTCTGGAAAAATTCAAAATGGGTATAACTCCTTACTACGCAGCTTTGATGAGTAAAACAAATAAAAACTGTAGTGTAAGACTTCAGGCAGTTCCTTCTCCTGAAGAGATGAAAGATGATGCATTTGATATTGATGATCCTCTTCACGAAGATGTTGACTCCCCTGTTCCCGGATTAACTCATCGTTATCCTGACAGAGTTTTGCTTTTGGTAACTCACGTATGTTCAATGTATTGCCGTCACTGTACAAGAAGAAGAGTTGTTGGTGATCAGGATTCTCATCTTTCAAGATCACAGGTTGATAATTGTATTGAGTATATTGAAACACATCCTGAAGTTCGTGACGTACTTATTTCGGGCGGTGACCCTCTTACACTTGGTGATGACCAGCTTGAATATGTAATTTCAAAATTAAGAGCAATCCCTCACGTGCAGATGATAAGAATAGGATCAAGAATGCCTGTTGTTTGTCCGCAGAGAATTACTGATAAACTTTGTAATATGTTGAAAAAATATCATCCGATATTTTTGAATACACATTTCAATCATCCTGATGAAGTTACCGAAGAAGCAAGAGCAGCCTGTGCTAAACTTGCCGATGCAGGTATTCCGCTGGGTAATCAGACAGTTCTTTTAAGAGGAATTAATGATTGTCCGAACATTATGAAAAAACTTATGCACGAATTATTGATGATGCGTGTTCGTCCTTACTACATTTACCAGTGCGACCTTTCAAAAGGTATTTCACACTTCAGAACTTCTGTTACAAAAGGTATGGAGATTATAGAAAACCTTCGCGGTCATACAACAGGTATGGCAGTTCCTACATTTGTTGTTGATGCTCCCGGCGGCGGCGGTAAAATACCAATGATGCCTAACTATTTGCTATCGCAATCTGACAGAAGATTTGTACTAAGAAACTACGAAGGTGTTATTACAACTTATACTCAGCCTGAGACAGTAGTTTCGGATTGTAACTGCGAATATTGCAACGACGATAAATATAAACCATTGGATGGTGTTGCCAAACTACTTAACGGCGAAAAATTATATCTTGAACCTGAGAATCTTCAGAGACGCAAGAGATAATATTTGAATAAAGAATTAAACATAGAGTCGTTTGAAGGAGAAACAACTTTTATAGTTGGTTCCGACAAGCACGCGGGAAAGACAACTTTCCTGAATTATGTTTTAAGAAACATTGCAGGTTCCGTTACTGATTATATTTACCTGAGCATTGGCATTGACGGTGAAGGGAGTGACGTACTTACAGGTATGCCCAAACCGAAAATATATGCTGAAACAGGTGCTTATATAATCACAACGGAATCTGCTCTGAGATTAAGTGATGCACTGCTCGAAATTCACGAGGTGCTGAATATTAAAACTCAGCTTGGTTATCTTGTGCTGGTAAAAGTTTTACGACCCGGATATATTGAGCTTGTCGGGCCAGAAACAAACTCACAGCTGGAAAATTTAATTTCCAGATTAAGAGAAGAGTTTGGAATAAAAACAATATTTGTTGACGGAGCTGTTGATCGCCTTTCGCAGGTTACAACAGCAGAAGGTTCCGAATTTGTTTATGTGCTTTCGGTAACTCCTCAAAATCTTTCAAGAGTTATTGAAAAAGCGAGTCAGGTATATCTTTTATCAACTGTTAAAACATTACAGCAAAAGGATCAGGCGGAAGAATGTTACACAACAGACGGACTACTAAATAAACAAGCTCTGCAACTGATTCCTGAGGGAACAAAGAACATTCTTGTTAATGATTTAAGTTCTGTTTTTATGTCATTTCTTGAATTGAAAAACTTTTTCGGGAGATATAATCTTTACTATAAAAAAGAGTATTTCCTGAAACATTTTATAGTTAATCTTAAAGATGTTACAAAAAAGGTTTTTCTGGAAGAGTTGAATAAAAAAGTTGATTTGAATGATGAGTTAATTATTTTTAATCCGTATGAAACGGGAATTTAAGATGAATAATGCTTTAAGAATATTTTCCGAAACAGATTTTATACTGAATATGTTTAATCCCCTTTCCTGGTACGGCAAGGTTTATAAACAGCATATCAGTTATTTCAGCTCTGTTAATGAATTAAACAAAGAGTTTGATTTAATTGAGACTGTAAAAAGCAATCTGTTTAAGGATGATTTTAAGGTAAGTAAAATTCAGTATCATCTTTCCCGCATTCCGCAGCTTCCTGAGTTTAAGGAGCAATACTCTTCTCCCGAATTGTTTAATTTCAAAAAGTTTTTAATAAACTATTCGGCAATAAACCGACTTATAACAAAAGAGATTATTGATCTGTTCAAATTTTCATTTGAGCTTGAAGAGTTAAAATCGTCACTTGATATAGAAGAAAAAAATGAAGAAACCTTTTACATAAACGAAGCATATTCCGACAACCTTAAATTAACAAGAAGTGAGATTCATAAGGTTAACAAGGAACTTGCTCAGGTAAAAGATTCAGTTCATAAAAATCTGCTGGAAAAGTTTAATCTCGATTTTCGTTTCAGAGAGTTCCTGCTTGTAAACAACACTGTTGCGCGTGAGTTTAACTCCGAACAGATTTATGTTGAAGCCTACGACAATAAACAGCTTGTTGTTAAGCCTGTCTACGGCAAAGAGTATATAGATCTCACAGCACAGAAAGAAGTACTCTTTACAAAAGAGAAAGATATTGAAACAGAGATTATTTTTTCAATTTCACAAAAGATTAACCAGCACAGAGAAGCACTTGAAGATAAGATAAATGCTGTTGCACTTTTTGACAGAATTTTTGCCAAGACTTACCTTGCGGTTAAAACCAGATCGGTTAGACCACAAATAAGCAACGGCAAAGAGATTGAGTTAAAAGGCGGCAGATTACTTTCACTTGAGAGTAAATGTGAGAGCAGAAATGTGACTTATCATCCGCTTGACTTAAAATTGGATATGAATGTCAACGTTCTTCACGGTTCTAATATGAGCGGTAAAACAGTTACGCTGCAGACACTTTCATTTTTTCAGGTATTGGCACAGCTCGGTTTTTTTGTACCTGCGGAGAGTTTCTCCACTCACCTCTTTAATTCAATATTTTACATTGGTGAAAACAGAGAAGAAAAAACTGACGGCCTAAGCAGTTACGGACTGGAAATAGAACAGCTTATCAATGCTGTTAAAAACAGTGACGGCACAAAACTGTTAATACTTGATGAACCTGCAAGAACAACAAACTCAACAGAAGCTGTTGCTCTTCTTTCGGCACTGATTGAATATTTTGGAAGTAATGAAAAGATACAGGCGTTTGTATCAACACATTATACGAGTCTGCCAAAACTCCCCAATGTTGAGTGCTTTAAGATGAAAGGCATCAACTGGCAGAATATGGGAAGCAATGAGTTTTCCGAATCTGAAGAGCTTGCAGATAAAATTGCAGTAATTCACAACAGCATAACCTACAAGGTTGAAAAGGAAGTTGAAAACAACAGCAGAAACAATGATGCAATAAAAATAGCAAAAATATTGGGGCTGGATAAAGATATTATTCAGCTTGCAGAGAAATATATTGAAGATGGAGATGAGAAATTATGAAAGCAAAGTTAAATCTTTCGAAAGAAAAAATTGAACTTTTGCGCGAATTGGCTGCAAAGATAACTGCGCCTATTCAAGAATATATTGACGGACACACATCCGTTACGGTTGAACGCGCCACCCTGCGTCTTCTGGGCGCTGACGATTGTAACTCTGAGCAGGTTCCTGTTCCTAACATTATTGTGGAATCACTTAAAGATAAAGCGGAAACAGGTGCTGCCCGTTACTATATTAATGCTTTACTAAAAAAAGGATTAACTCCTGCGGAACTTAACCGTGAAATAGCTGAGGGACTTGACATATCTGAAATTGATCTTGTTGACTTCAAATATATTGAAGAAAAAGCAGAAGAGCTTGTTAAAGAGTATTCTGAAAAGGTTAAAAAGAATGTTGACTTCAGAACAGAGAAACAGACAGAGTTTAAAGAGAACAGTAATGAAACGGAATTATATCTGATTGTTGCAACAGGCAACATTTATGAAGATGTTAAGCAGGCTGCTGCTGCTGTTGAACAGGGCGCAGATATTATTGCGGTGATCAGAACTACAGGACAGTCACTTCTTGACTTTGTACCTTATGGTGCAACAACAGAAGGATTTGGCGGAACTTATGCAACTCAGGAAAACTTTAAGATTATGCGTAAGGCTCTTGACGAAGCCGGAGATAAAGTTGGCAAGTATATTAAACTTGTAAACTACTGTTCAGGTTTATGTATGCCGGAAATAGCTGCAATGGGTGCTGTTGAGCGTCTGGATATGATGCTTAACGATTCAATGTACGGTGTACTTTTCAGAGATATTAATATGTACAGAACTTTTGTGGATCAGAAGTTTTCCAGAATGATAAACTCTTATGCGGGCATTATCATCAACTCCGGTGAAGATAACTACCTTACAACTTCAGATGCCTATGAAAAAGCTTACACTGTTCTTGCATCTCAGTTGTTAAATGAACAATTCGCTTTAAGTGCGGGTATGCCTCACAAGCTGATGGGTCTGGGACACGCATTTGAAATGGATCCGAGACTTAAAAACGGATTTTTATATGAACTTGCACAGGCGCAGATGGCAAGAGAAATCTTTCCTGAGTGCCCTCTTAAATATATGCCTCCTACAAAATTTATGAGTGGTGATATCTTTAAAGGATATGCAATGAACACAATGTTTAACTTTGTTTCCAAGTTAACGGGACAGTCAATTCACCTTCTTGGAATGTTGACAGAAGCAATTCATACTCCGTTTATGCAGGACAGATACCTGGGTGTTGAAAACGCGCAGTATGTAATGAACAACATTGCAGATCTTGCAGATGAAATAGAATTTAAGCAAGACGGAATAATTGTAAACAGAGCCAATCAGGTTTTAGAACAGACTCTGGATTTTATGAAACAGATAGAACAAAACGGACTTTTTAATTCAATTGAACGCGGAGATTTTGCTGATATAAAGAGAGCAAAAAATGCGGGTAAAGGTTTTGACGGAGTTTTTGCAAAAGCAGAAAACTATTGGAACCCGATTGAAGATCATCTTAAAAAAGAGTTATTTTAGTTCAATTAGAAAACAGGAGAAACAATGTTTATAAAATCTTATGGCGATACTGAGAATGACGGACAGGTGCAATTGTCATTCACTTTGCCGGTTGAAGAATCATCTAAAGCAAAAGAAGCTGCATTGCAGTTTGTGTTAAAGCTTGGTTTTGACAGCTGTGAAATAGTTCATTCTAAAAAGATGGCTGAAGGTTACACATTTTTTGTTGTATACGGAAAAACAAGTGTTAGTGTTGATTATGATAAAATAGAAGTAAATGAAGCTGCTGAAGAATATATGAACTACAAAGAAGTGAGCAGCTACATTGAAGAGCACATAGGCAGAAAAGTTGTTGTTGTAGGCGCCTGTACAGGAACTGATGCACACACTGTTGGTATTGATGCAATTATGAATATGAAAGGTTTTGACGGCAACTACGGACTTGAAAGATATAAAATGGTAGAAGCTCACAACCTTGGAGCTCAGGTTCCTAATGAAGAACTTATTGCTTATGCTAAAAAAGTTAATGCAGATGCAATATTGGTTTCGCAGGTGGTAACACAAAAAGATGTTCATATTAAAAATATGACACAATTTATAGAAATGTTAGAAGCCGAGGGCATTCGCGATAAATTTATACTTGTTGCAGGCGGCCCGAGGATTAATCATAAATTTGCACTTGAGTTAGGTTTTGATGTTGGTTTTGGACGAGGATCTTATGCTAACCACGTTGGAACTTTTATTGTGCAGAAAATGGTAGAAAGACAATTAAATAACTAAGGTTAAAAAATAAAGAGTTGGAATATGAGAAAAGTTTATATTGTTAACGCGTTAAGAACTGCAATAGGCAGTTTTAATGGTACTTTGGCAAACATAAGCGCATCTGACCTGGCAGTGCCTGTGTTAAATGCACTTGTTGAACAGACCGGAATTAAAAAAGAAGATCTTGACGGCGTAATATTAGGAAACGTATTACAGGCTGGTCAGGGACAAAACCCTGCGCGTCAGACTGCAATTAAAGCTGGTCTTCCTGTAGAAAAAACTGCTCACACTCTTAATATGGTTTGCGGTTCAGGACTTAAAACAGTTGTGGCTGCTGCACAGGAAATTATGCTTGGTGATTCTGAAATGTTAATTGCCGGCGGTGCGGAAAATATGAACCAGGCTCCATATATTTTGAAACAGGCCCGTAACGGTTACAGAATGGGTGACGGTCAGCTGATTGACACAATGGTTTCCGATGGTTTAACTGATGTATTTAATCAGTATCATATGGGAATTACTGCTGAAAATCTGGCTGAGAAATATGATATTAGTCGTGAAGAACAGGATACATTTGCCTGCGGTTCACAAAACAAAACTGAAAAAGCAATGAATGACGGAAAGTTCGGGGATGAAATTATTCCTGTGTTAATTCCTCAGAGAAAGAAAGACCCGATTGAATTTAAGACAGATGAATTTCCGCGTGCAGGTGTAACTGTTGAATCTTTAGGTAAACTTCGTCCTGCATTCAAAAAAGACGGAACTGTAACTGCTGCAAACGCTTCAGGTATTAATGACGGCGCTGCTCTTGTATTGGTTGCATCTGAAGAAGCTGTTAAAAAGCACAACTTAACTCCGATGGCTGAAATTGTTTCTTATGCAGAGCACGGCTGTGATCCTTCTATTATGGGTATTGGTCCTGCAGGAGCAGTTAAAAAAGCATTAACCAAAGCTGACTGGAAAGTTGAAGATCTTGAATTGATTGAAGCTAATGAAGCATTTGCTGCTCAGTCATTATCAGTTGAAAAAGAACTTGGCTGGAACAGTGAAATTGTAAATGTTAACGGCGGTGCAATTGCTCTTGGTCATCCTATAGGTGCAAGTGGTGCCAGAATTCTGGTAACATTACTTCACGAAATGAAACGCCGTAAAGTTGAGAAAGGTCTTGCAACCTTATGTATCGGCGGCGGTATGGGAATTGCAATGTGTGTAAAATCATTATAATATAGGAGTATAATATGGAAGTTATTTCAAAAGGTAAAGGCCCATTATTTAAAGATGTTACTCCGTTCGAGTTCAGAGAATCACGTAAGAACTCCAATCGTGGACAAAGAAACAAAGTTACAACTGTTAAAGAAGCAATTGAAAAATATGTTACTGACGGATGTTACCTTGCTTCGGGCGGATTTGGTACAAACAGAATTGCCACTTCCCTGCTTCACGAAATTGTAAGACAGAAAAAGAAAGATATAACTTTTTGCGGTCATACAACTACTCACGATTATGAAGTACTTGTTTCCGGCGGATGTATAAGTAAAGTTGATGCTGCTTATATTGTAGGACTTGAAGCGCGCGGACTTTCAACAGTTGCAAGAAAAGCTCATCAGGCAGGTGCAATTGAAGTTTGCGAATGGTCAAACGCTTCTCTTGGCTGGAGAATTACAGCAGGGGCAAAAGGTGTTCCTTTTATGCCTACTTATGTAAATCTTGGAACAGATACTTATGAGTATTCTGCTTCGCAAGTTGTAAAGTGTCCTTTTACCGGTCAGCCTGTTGTGCTTGTACCTGCGCTTAACCCTGATGTTGCGGTTATTCACGTGCATAAAGCAGATGAAATGGGTAACTGTGAAATTAACGGTATAGTTGTAACTGACGATGATCTTGCACTTGCATCAAAAAGAGTTATCATTACCTGTGAAGAACTAGTTCCAACGGAATATTTCAGAGATAATCCTGAAAAGACTATTATTCCGTGGATTGCGATTGATGCCGTGGTTGAAGTTAAAAACGGTTCTTATCCGGGAAATATGTGCGGACATTATTTTTCTGACGAAGATCATTTAAAAGAATGGCTTGTTGCGGAAAAAACTCCTGAAACATTGGAAGCACATCTTGATAAGTATATTTATTCCTGTAAAGACTTTAATGAATATGTAGAAAAATGTGGTGGTGAAGCTAAGATTGAAGAGCTTCGTAAACTTGAGAAAATTTAATTAAAGTCAAACTAATTTAAGAAAATAAAACAAGGATATATATATGAGTGATTACAATTCAATGGAACTAATGCTCGCATCAGCTTCGCGAGAATTAAAAGATAACTCGGTTATTATAGTAGGAACCGGCGCACCCTGCGCAGCAGCAATGCTGGCTCAGAAATTACACGCACCTCATATGACTGTATTATTTGAAGCAGGCGGTATTGGTCCGCAGCTGCCAAGTATGCCTATCTCAGTTGGTGACAGTCGCACTTTCCACAAAGGATTGTGGGCAACATCAATGGATAACATTATGGCAATGCTTCAGAGAGGTGAAGTTGATACTGCTTTTATAGGTGGCGCGCAGATAGATGCTTATGGAAATATCAACTCAACAATGGTTGGTGATGATTATAAAAATCCAAAAGTAAGATTCCCGGGTTCAGGCGGTGCAAATGATCTTGCAAGCTTGTGCTGGGACAGTATGTGTATGACTGTACACAACAAAAACCGCTTTACCGAAAAAATAGATTTTGTTACAACTCCCGGTTACCTTGCCGGCGGCAATGCAAGAGAAGAAGCAGGACTGCCTCCCGGTACCGGACCATCAAAATGTGTAACAGATCTTTGTATAATGGGATACCATCCAGAATCAAAAAGATTGATGGTTGAATCTATTCATCCCGGAATTACAAAAGAACAGATAATTGAAAACACAGGTTTTGAATTACTTTGGGCTGAAGATCTTAAAGAAACTCTTCCTCCTTCTGATGAAGAATTAAGAATACTTCGCGAAGAAGTTGATCCTTTAAGATTAATAATTGGCCGCTAAATTAAAATAAGGAATTACAGCAAATGGAAAATAAAGCAAAATTAAATTTAGAGAACAGTAACAAATATTTTGAAGAAGCACAGGAATTGATTCCGGGCGGTGTTCTTGGTATCAGAAGACCTTACAACTTTGTTGAAGGTGAATTTCCTATCTTTTTTGAAGAAGGTAAAGGCGGAAAAGTAATTGACGTAGACGGCAACGAATATATAGATTACCTTTGTGCTTATGGGCCTATCATTTTAGGATACAGAGAAGAAGAAGTTGACAACGCAGTTATTGAACAGATTCAGCAAAAAGGTTTCTGTTTCTCTCTTACTCAGAAACATCAGAATATACTTGCAAAAAAATTGCAGGAGCATATCCCTTGTGCTGAAATGTCAGTATTCTTAAAAACAGGTTCAGATGCAACTACCTGTGCAATCAGACTTGCAAGATCTTTTACTGACAGAACAAAAGTAATGAGATGCGGTTACCACGGCTGGCACGACTGGTGTGTTGAAGTTAAAGGCGGTATCCCTGAAAAGTTATATGAAGATGTTCACGAATTCCGTTACAACGATATCGATTCATTAGAAGCTTTAATGAAAGAGCATGGAAAAGAAACTGCTGCAATTATTGTTACTCCTGTTGGTCATCCTCTGGCTGCTAAAATGGAAGAACCGGAAGATAACTTCTTACAAAAGGTTCAGGCAATTGCAAAACAGTATGGCGTTGTATTGATTTTTGATGAGATCCGTTCCGGTTTCAGAATGTCAATGGGTGGTGCGCAGAAACGTTACGGCGTTACTCCTGATCTTGCTACTTTTGGTAAAGCAATGGCAAACGGATATTCAATTGGCGCGGTTTGCGGTAAAGCGGAAATTATGAAAAAAGGTGAAAAGGATGTATTTATTTCATCTACTTTCTTCCCTAACAGTACTTCTTATATTGCTGCTCTTAAAACAATTGAAATTCTTGAAAGAGATAATATCCTTGATAAACTTTGGGATAAAGGAACTAAATTTACAGCAGGCATAAAAGAGAAACTTGATAAATATCCTGAGCTGGGTGCTGAATTTTCAGGTAATCCTGTAATGTACTTTATCACTTTCAAAAAGGATGATACAGGTCTTTACAAACAGCGTCGTAAAGAGTTTTATACTCAGTTGATCAGAAGAGGAATCTTCTTACAGCCTTTCCATCAC
>JBGRQB010000118.1:0-13851 GCA_041725875.1 Rhodothermaceae bacterium | reverse complement strand
ATTTATTCTGAAAATCGTGAAAGTCCGGCCTATGCTCTTGTGTTAAATCATATCGGACTCGCAGCCGAAATGGAAGGAGATGTACAAAGAGCTGAACGGGTTTATAAAGATGCATTAAAAATTTCACTGCAAAATAATGACATTCCTCTCATAGGAACGCTTTATCACAATATTGCTCTGCTAAATCTTAACAAAGAAAAATTTGAAACTGCTGAAATGTTCTATCTTAAATCTGAAAAATATTTAAGGGGTGATAAAGAATCTGTTCAGGCTGCAATCTTATATATTAATTTTGCGCACCTTTATATAGAGATGAAGGATTATAGTCTGGCAAAAAAATATCTCCGGGATGCAGAAGAGATTTGCAGAAAAAGCGGAGCCGAATATTTACTTCCAGATATTTTATTTAATTATCATTTATTGTACAACAATCTGAAAAATAGAGAAAAATCACTCACTTATTATAAAGAGTTTGCAGAAGCTGAAGGTCGGTTAATTTCATCTGTTAAACGTTCCAAAATGGATAACATCAGAACAGATTTTTTAATAAATCAAAAAAATGAAGAGATAAAAGAACTGCACATTACCAAAAAAGATCTAAATTCAATTGCTGCCCGCTACAAAGTTTTAATTGTTGTTTTATTTGGAGCCATAATTTTAGGTTTTGTGGTTATGGTGTTTTTTGTAACCAAAACAACAAAAGAAAAAACTGACAGAAAATCTGAAGTGGAGAAAAAGAGAAAGAAAGATAAAACACAAAAATACTCCCGATCGGTTCTTGGAAATAAAGAGAAAAAAGAGATTGCAGATAAAATAGAAGCTCTTTTTATAGAAGAAAAAATATTTTTGAAAAAAAATCTGACATTAACAGATTTATCTGAAGAACTTGGAATCAGTCGTACCTACACTTCACAGGTAATTAATGAAATATTTGGCAAAACATTTACAAAACTTGTAAATGAATATAGAATAAGGGAAGCAGGTACACTTATGAAATCTGATTTGTATAAAATATATACTATAGAAAGCATTGCAAACGAGGTTGGCTTCAATTCTACCAATGTGTTTTCAAAGGCATTTAAGGAAAGCTACGGGCAAACTCCGTCTTCATTTTTGAGACAAAATTGCTGACGATTTTAGTAAGATGTATCCATTTTATCATCAAAAAGTTTCATTTCGATTTTTCCTTGAGTATTTTTTTGTCGATTTGTAACTGTCGACAGAAACACAAATCGATTTCGCTAACTTATCATAGGAATTTGATATGAAAAAACTTTTAAGCTTTATCTTAATCACTGGTTTATTTCTGACTGCCGGCTGGGCACAAGAACCAATTGGTATGCAGAAAACAGATAATTTAAAAAGTGTAAAAAGTAAAGTAATTCCGGTTGAGCCGGTTCCGCCCGGTTACCCACTCGATTTACAATCACCAGATAACAGGAGTTTTAGTCTGGCTAAAGCTGCAGCAACTTATGATCTTGCTTATTTAAGTACATTAAGCTATCAGAATTTGGTTGATCTGCTGGTTACAATTGAGTGGAGCGATATTTCAGACTTGTTCAAATGGACAAGTGGAGCGATTACGTTTTATTCTGATCAGAATAGAATAGATTATATTATTTCAGCGGTTCAGACAAAAGGAGCGCAGTTTACCACATCTGATAATAAAGGTATCCCGACTCTCATAGAGGTTCTCCGATCGGGGTTTTATCTGGCGTTTTATAATAATTATTCGGCAACTAATTATCTTAAAACCAGAACTTATCACGATACCTGTATTCCTTCGATGCTTGCAATAATAAATAATCCTAATTTTGGATTAGGAACAACCACTCAGGACAGAATGGTACGCGCATTGGGCCTTTACATTGCAAATGCGTCCGCAAATGTTAACGTTATAAATGCACTTGTTCCCCTGTTTCAGAGCTTCAATGCAAACATTAGCAACTACATTACGGTAAATTCAAAAGCAGCTGCAATATGGCAGGTTGGTGACGGACTTCATTACGATCTTGTAAGTGATTATTTATACCATAATCCGGATGCAACTCAGAGTCCGTTTTATAATAATATTAACAATTTCCTCGAAGAAGTTTATGATATTGCCGAGTATGGCACTTTGGGCGACAGTTATGAGTATGTAATTAACAATGCTGTTTACTGGACGGCAAGATTCAGTCCTTTTGTAAACGGATCGCGCCCGAATCAGGTTTTGACAAATGTTATAACTATTTATGGTAAATGGGTAATGGCATCTGTTGAAGCAGCAAGAGGGATTGTGGATCGTTTTAATGGCGTTGATTATAACGGAGGCACTGTTGATTTTGATCAGGTTAAAGCGGAATTAAAACAGCAGCTTCTTCCAAACACAGCCATTTTTGATAATGGAAAAGTGATATTTAATTATGGTGGAAATGTTGATTCGGAAAAAATCAAAAAATTGTATTGGGCGCAAAGAGAAGTTAGAGCTCAATTTCACAGAGCCATAAGAAGCGATCAGGTTCTCGATCCTGCAAATCCTGACAGCATTCTTACAGTTGTGATTTATAATAGTCCGAAAGAATATGATTTCAACAGAATCTTAAACAATCTTTCAACAAACAACGGCGGAATTTATATTGAAGGAAGAGGAACATTTTATACTTACGAAAGAACTCCGCAGCAAAGTATTTACACATTGGAAGATTTATTCCGTCACGAATTTACACATTACATGCAGGGAAGATTTATGGAACCTGGTCCCTGGGGCGGAAGTTTGTACAGCAATGACAGAGTTACCTGGTTGGATGAAGGAAGTGCAGAATTTTTTGCTGGTAGTTCAAGGTTATATAATGTCAGAACAAGAAAAGCAATGGCGGAAGGAATTGCTTCGAATGTAAGTGACAGAATGACTTTACCTGAAGTTTTATCAGCAGGTTATTCAAGCGGATTTAAATTTTATACTTATGGCTTTGTGTTTGTGGATTATATGTATAAACACAGACTCGATATTTTATTCAACCTTGTTAAACATCTTAAAAATAATGATGCTGTTTCTTATGATAATTATGTTAACCAGCTTAAAGCAGATGCAGCTTTAAATCAGGCATATATGAATCATATGGCGCAGCTTAAGGCTAACTCGGGAAGTTTTGTTAATCCGTCTACATCAGGGGATTATCTTGCTTCGCACGCAAGTTACTCAAATACAAATATCTTTAACGATGTAACATCTGTTGCGAGTCTTACAAACGCAAACTTTAATGTAACAGATTCACAGGTTTTTGATATCATTAAAATTGAAGGTCATTACACAGGCATTAACTCTCAGGGAGAAGTTGCTGACTGGCAGGATATGACGACAAAAGTAAACACGTTTTTGAATAACTTAAATAGTTTATCCTGGAGCGGATATAAAACGTTTAACTGCTACTTTAAAAATCATAATGTAAACTCATCCGGTAAGTACGAGTTTGATATTGTGTTTGAAGGACTGGCAACTGAAACAGGCGGAAGCCAAAATCAGATTCCGGTTGCAGTTATAAACGGACCATATTCAGGACAAATTGGACAAAGCGTTAATTTTTCAAGTCAGGGCTCAAACGATCCTGACGGATCAATTGTAGAATACACCTGGGATTTTGGTGACGGAACTACAAGCAATCAGCAAAATGCAACTCACACTTATTCAACCGCCAGTACTTTTACAGTTAAGCTGACTGTTAAAGACAATATTGGTGCAACTGCGTTTGTGACCACAACAGCAGTTATTGCAGATACATCATCCGGAGGAAATTATATCTCTTCAGAAACTGAACCGAACAACAGTTTTGCAGATGCAAACGGAGCAATAGGAAGCGGAGTTTCGGTAAGTGGTGATCTGGGAACAATTTATAACAACGATTATTTCTATTTTGATATTTCTTCAACCGGCACAATTGATATTTCACTTCAGGTTACAGGCGGTGGCGGAGCAAACTGGCTGCTTTATCATGAATCTGATCAAAGTCAATATGTTGCTTATCCTTCAAGTGGTTTAACCGGAAGTTATAACGCCACTCAAACAGGAAGATATTACATATTGGTTTACAATTACAGCGGAACAGGAACATATACGCTGAATGTTACCGGTGGTCTGCAAAAATCGAGTGATAATGTCTTAGCGCAAACAACAGAAATTCCTGAAACATTCGAATTGCACAATGCTTATCCAAATCCATTTAATCCGACTACAAGAATTGATTTCAGTGTTGCCGAAGAAAGCTGGGTTAAGGTAACAATATATAATATGCTTGGTGAAGTGGTAAAAGAACTTGTAAATGAAGCATCTATGAAACCGGGTAAACATACGGTTATCTGGAACGGAACTAATCAGGAAAATCAAAAAGTTGCGAGCGGAATTTACATTTATAACTTCAAATCAAAGCAGTTTAATAAATCTAAAAAAGTACTGCTTCTAAAATAATTTCATAACTGCCTTGGGGATTGTTAAAATCCTCAAGGTACTAAATTAAGTCAAAAGCTCCCGGAAATCTGATATTGGTTGAATTAACAGGAAATATTAATTAAGTTGTGTTAACGTTAACAAATTGACGTTGAAAATTCAAAGCATTTAAAACTGATACAGAGAACAATAAATATCCGGGAGTTAAATTATGAAGTTTAACCTATTGCTAATTTTAAGTATTCTCATTTTTTCTGCTGATTTAAGAGCGCAGAGCGATTATTGCACAAAAGTTTATTTGAACGATTCAACTGAAGTTTCTCTTTATACGGAATCGATGTTCAGACTTAGAGTTTCAAAACTTGATAAAGAGAAGTTTGCACCAAAATATGAAATCCCTTTTTTGATCGGGAAAATTGAAAACTGGTCACCCGTTAACTATAAAACGGAAACTGGAAAAAGTGTCACAAAAATTATCACTTCCAAAATTGTGATTACATATTTTCAGAAAAGTGGTGAATGGAAGGTTAATGAAAAAAATAGAGGTCGACAAATTTATCCTTCTGATGAACCGGTTTATGGAATGTTCAAAAACGGTTGCTCTGTTTTTGATAATGCCGGATTTTTTAATCAGAAAAATCAAAACAGCAGATTTACTCACTGGTTCTACAACAAAAATAAAAAAACATACACAGATATATTTATTGAAGAGGATCTGATTTTTGATCAGTACTTTATTTTTGGTCCCGGATATAAAGAAATTTTTGAACAGTTTAATGAACTTGTTGGCCCAGAACCATTATTGCCGATAAAAGCTTACGGGTTTTTCCAGACTCAACATCTTGCCTGCGAAGGAAATCAGGAGAAGCTTTTGAAAGTTGCAGATAAATTTAGAAAAAGAGGCATCCCTTGTGATAATCTGATTATCGATTTTGAATGGGGTGACGGCTGTGACGGAGAGAAAGAGATAAAATGGGGCAGTAGTATGAAGTGGAATAAAAATTATTCTTCGCCCCTGAAACCGGAAGAGTTTATTGATTCGCTGCACAATATGAATTACAATGTTATGTTAATTCATCACAATGCGCCAAATTTCAAAAGCAGAAAATGGCAGGGCTGGACGGAAACTATTTATGATGAAAAAAAATGGTTTGAAAATTATCTAAACGAACTTAACATCGGAATTGACGGAACCTGGCAGGATACAAGAAGAAATGATGTTACTGACGGATTAATCTGGGAAACTACACAGCAAAATTTTGGAACCAAAAAAAGAGTCCTCTTTATGGGTTGCAGAAGAATGCAGATGATAAATCCCTGGGATGATAGTTACACGGTTGAACCTTACAACAATATGATTGGTTCGCGAAGATATCCTTTTGACTGGACGGGTGATTGCTCATACTCCTGGGCTGAACTTGCCTGGCAGATAAATGCAATTACAAATCAACACGGATCAATGAAAGGAGTTAATTACATTTCATCCGATGGCATTGGTGCCGACTGGAAAATTCAGGCTCGCTGGCAGCAGTTTTCAACCTTTACAACAATTGCACGATCTCACAATCCAAAACCGTGGAGCGGGAATATTAACATCAAAGATTTTGTTGCAAAGATTCAAATTAAAGGGCGTGATACTTTAAATCTGGTTCCGCAAAAACCAAGAACTGTAAAGACTGAAACAGCTGAAAAAAGTATAAAGAAATATTTGAATCTCAGATACCAGCTGCTGCCATACATTTATACTTATGCCAGAGTAAATTACGATACAGGTTTTCCTGTTTGTCGTCCGATGATGCTTGCATTTGAAAATGATTACAGATGCAGAATGAATCAGTGGCCTTATCAGTTTATGTTTGGAGAAGAGTTGCTTGTTGCACCAGTTTATGGTGATTTCAAAACTATGGAAATTTATCTGCCGAAAGGTGAAAACTGGATAGACTATGAAAGCGGAGAAATTTATAAAGGGGGAGGGATTTTAAGATATGATGTTTCCGATGTAAACCACTTACCTCTTTTTGTAAAAGAGGGTTCAATTGTTCCAATGGAAAAGAAAAAGGAATGGATAACTGAAGGGGAAGTTCCGGAAGAAATTATCTTAAATATTTATGCCGGTAAAGATTGTAGTTTTAAATTGTATGATGATGATCGCGGATCTGTAAATTACCAAAAAAATGAATATGCGTTTACAGAGTTTTCTTTCTCTGATAAAATTGAAAACAGTGAAATAACAATTGGTAAAATGGAAGGTGATTTTGTTGGTAAATCAAAAGAAAGAAGCTATCAGATTTGTGTTAAAAATTTAAAATATAAACCGCATAATATTTCAGCAGATGAAATTCCGAATGAGGAAATAGTTTGGGAGTTTAATGAGAATCGGAAAGAACTTAAAATTATAATTCCAAAAATAGCTGTTGATAAAGTTTATAAAATTAAAATCAAATAAGTGAAAGCCCCCGATATCGGGGGCTTAATTTTTATAAAGTATTTTTTAGATTGTTCAAAAGTTTTCCAAGGTGGAAAGAAATAATTTCTGTGTAAGAAAGAATTCCCAAATGAAGCATACTGTTGCGGGCACTGTCTTTTTCATTTTTAATACGAGCTACCTGAGAGTTTTCAAACTCTGCAAGTCTGACAACAAGCTCATCCTGTGTTTCAGTATATTTTTGAATACTTTCATAATCTTTTGTTTTGATAATATTTAATGCTGTATTTACTTCAAGTTCAAACAGCTCACAGACTTTTATTAAATCTTCTTTCTGGGAAGTTGATAAAGCTTTGTGATTATTATCTATATGAGAATAAGCGTTTGAGGAAATTAAAACTGATTTATTTGAAATTTCCTGTAAAGAAGTAATCAATTTTCCAAGACGCTTTTCTGTGATATTATCATCTTTTATTGTTTCAATACTGCTGAAAATATTAGCTGTTATATTGTTTGATCGTTTACGAAGTTTTTTAGCATCTTTAAGTGCTTCTTTCAGTTTGATGCGGTCTTCGGTTTTTAATCCGTAAATAGTTGCGTTGTAAACAGCAGGTAATTTCACAAGATATTTTTCAATACTCTGAACAATTGATTTGAAAATTTCAGAACTGTCATCTGATTCAGTATATTCAACTTCTTCATCTGCTTCATCTTCAGCACGTTTTTTGTGAAGAATGTGAGTTCTGAAAAGAACATAACAGGCAATTGCTATCAATCCGAAGATAGCGTAAATTCCGCCAAAGAAAATTATTGAAGCCAGAACAAAAGCAGTTGTGAAAGCACTGAAAGCAGTAAAGAACCATCCGCCAATTACCGTAAGTACGCCATTAACACGATAAACCGCACTGTCGCGTCCCCAGGCTCTGTCAGCAAGAGATGTTCCCATTGCAACCATAAAAGTTACATAAGTTGTTGATAAAGGAAGTTTAAGCGAAGTTGCAATTGAAATAAGAACACTTGCAACCATAAGATTGTTTGCAGCTCTTATCAAATCAAATGCAGGTGCATCTTCCGGTTTCAGGGCAATAGCATTTTGTTCATGTTCAAAGCGTGTATTAATAAAATTCTGAACCGGCTGAGGTGTAACTTTGTTTAATCCATTTGAGAGTGAAACACTCATTCTTACAATAGTTCTTGAAAGAATTGAGGATTCAAATCTTTCGGCACCAATGTTTTGGCGACTAAGATTTATTTCTGTTTTTGTTACTGACCTCGATTTTTTGTTGAACCAGAGAGTTACAACCATAACTGATCCGGCAAGCAGCAATAAGAGAGTATCTGTCTGAACCTTTCCTTTTAAGGCAGTCATAACAAGTGAATCAGGATCACTGCTTTGAGTTCCAATTACGTAAGATGAAATACCGGCAAGAGGAACACCTATAAAGTTAACTAAATCATTTGCAGCAAAAGCAAGTGCAAGAGCAAAGGTTCCTACTAAAACAATTCCTTTAAGAATATTTGCTTTTGTTGTAAGCATAATAAGCTGAAGAACAATTGCCCAGAATACAAAACTTATTCCGACGATCGTCCAGGTATTATCTTTAATCATTGATATTGTTTCTTTATCAAGGAATGAAGTTCCTTTTGCACCTTTAACAAGAATGAAATATGTTATTGCCGAAAGTGCGAGTCCGCCCCAAAGTGAACCAAAGTATTTAATGTTTTTCGAAAAATTAAATGAGAATAAAATTCTGGTGAGGAACTGCATAATTGCGCCGACTGAAAAAGCAATCACCACGGAAAGTAAAATACCGGAAATAATTGCAAGCGCTTTACCGGTGTTAATGTAGTTAATAATTTCTGCAAGATTACCATCCTGTGCAGCTATTTTCCATAACGAAACTGCAACAGCTGAGCCAAGTAATTCAAAAACAATAGAAACTGTTGTTGAAGTTGGTAATCCAAAAGTGTTGAACATATCAAGTAAAAGAACATCTGTGATCATAACAGCTAAAAAGATTGTCATAATCTCCGAAAGAAAAAACATATCGGGATGAAAAATTCCTTTACGCGCCACTTCCATTAATCCGCTGGAAAAAGTGGTTCCTACCAAAATACCCAGACTTGCAACAATCATAATAATATGGCGTGGGGCAACTTTAGAACCAATGGCCGAGTTTAAAAAGTTAACTGCATCATTGCTTACACCAACCATCAGATCACTGATAGCCAGAACACATAAAACAACAACAATGATTAAATAGATTTCCATCTAACATCTCTCCAAGTTTTAAAAAATTTCATATCTAAATTTAATTGTCAGTTGATTAAGGAATCGTTAACTTAATGTTAAGGAATTGTTAATAAGATAATTTGTATGAATTTCCGATTAAAAGCTGTAATTCATAAATTCTCCACTAAACCAAAGAGGTAAAATGAAAAGAGGTTATATCGTTTCTTTACTGTCAATTTTTTTGATTTTTATTTCAACATCTTGTAAGTCAAATAAACAGAATGAGAATAAGATGAAAATATCGGTCATCCCAAAACCGGTAATGATGGAAACAGAGAATAATGTTTTTACTATAACCAAAGAGATGAAACTGAATTATATTTCGGAGGATGCGGTAAAAGCAGTAAACTACTTAAACAGTAAGTTTCATTTTGTCAGAGCCAAAGATAAGTCAGGTGCAAAAATTAATTTTTTAGCTGACAAAAAAATCGAAAGAGAAGGTGAATATAATTTGCAGATTGGTTCAGACGGAATTGAAATTTCTGCAAATGATGAAAGCGGATTCTTCTATGCCGTACAAACACTTTTGCAGTTAATGCCTGTAGAAGTTTTTGATCCAAAGTTTAAAGCCGAAAAAAAATATGATGTTCCGTTTGTAAAAATAAATGATTATCCGAGATTTGAATACAGGGGAATGCATCTGGATGTTTGTCGCCATTTTATGCCGGTAGAGTTTGTGAAAAAATATATTGATTATCTTGCAATGCACAAGATGAATAAATTTCACTGGCATCTTACAGAAGATCAGGGATGGAGAATAGAAATAAAAAAATATCCAAAACTGACACAAATTTCTGCTTTTCGTGACGGAACGGTTATTGGTCATTCACGAGATGAACCAAAGAAATATGACAACATAAAGCATGGCGGATTTTACACACAGGAACAAATTAAAGATGTGATTAAATATGCCGAAGAAAGATGTATTACAATAATTCCTGAAATTGAACTCCCGGGTCATTCCGTTGCAGCACTTGCGGCTTATCCTCAATTTGCCTGTACCGACGGATCATTTGAAGTAGAAAAAAACTGGGGTGTTTTTGATGATGTTTACTGTGCGGGAAAAGAGGGAACTTTCACATTTCTTACAGATATTTTAACAGAAGTTATAGAATTATTTCCTTCAAAATATATCCACATTGGTGGTGATGAATGTCCGAAAACGCAGTGGAAAGTTTGTCCCGATTGTCAGGCAAAAATCAAAAAAGAGAAACTTAAAGATGAACACGAACTTCAAAGTTATTTTATAAAACGCATTGAGAAGTTTTTAATTTCTAAAAACAGACAGTTAATCGGCTGGGATGAGATTCTTGAAGGCGGTCTGGCTCCCGAAGCAACTGTAATGTCGTGGCGCGGAACCAAAGGAGGAATTGCAGCAGCAAATGATAATCATAATGTTATTATGACTCCAACGTCACACTGCTACTTTGATTATTACCAGGATGAAAAAAGTAAAGAGCCGCTTGCAATTGGCGGATATCTTCCTCTTGAAAAAGTTTACAGTTACGATCCACTTCCTTCAGAGTTACCAAAAGAGAAACATAAATATATTTTAGGTGCGCAGGGAAATGTATGGACCGAATATATGAAAACTCCGGAACACGTTGAATATATGGTGTTTCCGAGAATTGATGCAATGTCGGAAGTTACCTGGACACCAGTTAAAAATAAAAATTATGAGGAGTTTAAAACCCGACTTGAAACACAGTTGGAGCGTTACAAGTTAATGGGAATTAATTATTCCAAATCTCATTACACTGCAAAACTGAAAGGAAAATAGTTTTGAATCCTTTGGTTTGATTTTACATCAAACCAGCTAAAACAGGAGAGATTATGGAAAATGTATTTTATTATAAAACTGATTTGAACTGGAAAGAAGGAAGAATTGGAGAAATTTCTGAGCCGACTCTTGATACAATAAAAGTTGCAACTCCGCCTGAATTTCCAAAAGGTGTTCCTAATATCTGGTCACCCGAACATCTTTATGTTGCGTCAGTTAATGTTTGTCTGATGACAACATTTTTAGCAGTTGCTGAAAACTCAAGACTCGAATTTGAAAACTATTCAGCCGAGGCAACAGGTAAACTTGAAAAAGTAGAAAGAACAATGCAGATAACGGAAATAGTTATCAAACCAAAAATTACTCTGAAAAATAAAGAGGATGAGGAGAAAGCATTGCGGATAATAAACAAATCGGAAGATGTTTGTCTCATTTCCAATTCAATAAAAACAAAAGTAATATTGGAACCGATAATTGAAACAGTATAGATAAAGAAAAAGGGAAGTTAAACTTCCCTTTTTTTATTTATTCAACATTGCAAGTGAAAGCTTAATCAGCTCTTCAATAGAAACTGAAGGATTACTATCCATAACAATTTTTGCAGCTTTCTCTGCTTGTTTGGCGTTGTAGCCAAGACTCACAAGCGCAGCCACTGCATCTGAACGGACATTAAAGTTAGGAAGAGAAGAATCGGATGAAACAGCTTCTGCAATTGAATCAACTTTATCTCTCAATTCAATTAGTAAACGTTCACCTGTTTTTTTACCAATGCCGGGAACAGCAATAATTCTTCCCAGATTTCCTGTTTTGATGGCTTCTTTTAATTCATCCAGTTGAATCCCTGATAAAAAACTCAACGCTGATTTCGGGCCAACACCATTAACACTTATCAACATTTCAAACATCTCTTTTTCTGGCGGCGTATCAAATCCGTACAAATCGAGTGAATCTTCTTTTACATTTAAATAAGTATAAAGAGAAGCAATTTCCTTTTCTTCGGAGAGTTTATCAAAGGTGTTAATGGAAATATTTATTATATAACCCACACCATTTACATCAAGTAAAACCTGAGTCGGTTTTTTAGAAATTATTTTTCCCGTAAGATAACCTATCATAATTTAACCTATAATTTTATCAGGGTTTTGTTCAATAAAATCTTTCCAGCTGCTGCTTTTGGGAGTGCTGGTATTTATTTTCAGGGCGTGACAAACAGCAATTGCCAGTGCATCACTTTCATCCAGAATAAGGTTTTGCGATTTCAAGTTAAGAATAGTCTGAATCATAAACAAAACCTGTTCTTTAGTTGAAGAACCATTTCCCACAACCGCTTTTTTTATCTCTCTTGGAGAATATTCGGTAACAGGAATTCCGTTGTTTACCGCAGCTAAAAGTGAAACTCCGCGTGCCTGTCCAAGCTTTAACGCTGCCTGGGCATTTTGTCCGTAAAACGCAGTCTCAATAGAAAACTGATCAGGATGATACAGAGAAATTAAACTGGTTATTTCCGAATATATTTTTTTTAAGCGAAGAGGAATTTCTTCTTTTGCCGAGGGTCGAATAACTCCTGAAGAGATATATCTGAATGAATTATTCTTATATTGGATAATCCCGAAACCTGTGCATCTGGTTCCGGGATCTATTCCTAAAATTATCATACTTTATTAAAATTATTCCTGAAAATCTGCGTTTGTATAAACGTTTTGAACATCATCAAGATCTTCAATCATATCGATCATTTTCATTACTTTTTCAGAATCATCGCCTGAAATTTCTGTTGTATTTTTTGCAATCCACTGTAATGAAGCATTTTCTACCTGCAAACCGCCGTCAACAGCAGTTTTTCTGCAAGGTTCAAAATTTTCTACAGATGATGTAATTTCATAATAATCTTCTTCTACTGAAATATCATCAGGATCAGCATCAAGAACAAGATCCATAATTTCTTCTTCATCTTTACCTTCGGCCGGGCCAACAATAACACCTTTATGTTCAAACATCCAGGCAACGGAACCATTTTCACCAAGACTTCCGCCATGTTTACTAAATGCGTGTCTTACCTCTGCAACAGTTCTGTTTTTGTTGTCAGTCATACATTCAACTAAAACTGCAATACCACCCGGTCCGTATCCTTCATACTTTAGTTCTGTATAATTCACACCTTCAAGTTCACCGGTAGCTTTTTTGATTGCTCTGTCAATATTATCGCCGGGCATATTTTGCGCTTTTGCGTTATCAATCGCAAGGCGTAATCTTGGGTTTGAACTTGCATCACCACCGCCGGTTCTGGCTGCAACAGTAATTTCTTTTATAAGTTTTGTAAAAATCTTCCCTCTTTTTGCATCAAGGGCACCTTTTTTTCTTTTAATAGTAGACCATTTGGAATGACCTGACATAATAGTCTCCTTCTAACTAAAAATAATTTATCTATCTTTTACTTTTATATCTTTCAATCGTATCTGCGGATAAGTTCTTCCGTCTCTGGTTACATTTTCAATTGTAAATGCAATATCTATTAAATTTTGTTTTATATCAATCTTATTTACAAAATCTCCTAAATTAAAGCCGATTGTATCAAACATTTTATCGCAGCCTGCCTGTTTAAGAGCTGTAATTAAATGGTTTTTGCCAACAATTCTTGGTTCGTAGGCAAGAGATACATTTTCTGACATAAACACCGGACGCATATTTCCAGGTCCGAACGGAGCAAATTGTTCTAAGATTCTTAAAAACTTAGGTGTAATCTCTGAAAAAGAAATTTTTGTATCAATTTCAACTTCAGGAACTATATCATCATCGTTCATTCTTGATTTAAGAACTTCGTTAAATTTTTTTCTGAAAGTCGGAATGTTCTCAATTTCAATTGCCATTCCGGCAGCTGCTTCGTGTCCGCCATACTGATCAAGAAGATCTTCGCATTCTTTAAGAGCTCC
>JBGRQB010000117.1:0-13885 GCA_041725875.1 Rhodothermaceae bacterium | reverse complement strand
CAAAAAGCAGCGGAGAAGTCAGTTGTTTGCCTATACTCGTTCTGATCTCTTTTTTAAGATTTAAATATTCTTCAAAAAAATCTCTGGCTTCTTCATTAATGGAAAGTTCCTTAAAAAGTTTTCCTTTTTCCTCTTTGTCAAGCTCTCCATCAACAAACTGGCTAATTAAAAATTCCAATTCTTGCATTTTGTTACCTTTCAATGTTTTTTCTTAACTGCTGTCTTATGCGAAACAGTTTTATTTTTACATTGCTTAATGAAATATCCATAATCTCCGCAATTTCCTTGTAAGAATAGCCGGCATACTCTTTCAAGTACAGAATTTCAAAATTTTCTTTGGATAATGAATTTAAAGCTTCATCAAGCGTAAGTTTCTCGTCAATATTTATTTCGATTTTTTCATCTTTGAAGTCGTCAAGCGGATCGGTTAATAGTTTTTTTGCTTTCAACAATTTATAACAGTAGTTTCGGGCAATAACCATCAGCCAGGTTTTTTCCGTGCAATCCCCCCTGAAAGATCCCAGATTTTTATTACATCGTAAAAATACTTCCTGAACAACATCTTTCGCATCATCTTCATTTTTCATTAATCCTAATGAATAGTAAAAGATGTCGTTTTGGTACTTTACGTATAGTTCTGAAATTTTTCTGTCAGTATTGGCCATAACTTCTTTTGTATAATCCGATAAATAGACCCAGAAACATCTATAAAGTTACAACATTCTTAAAAAAAATATTTTTTTTTATTATACTTGATTTCACAAAATTGCGAGATTATGAAATATATCAGAAAACTATATGATTGGATGTTACATTGGGCAGAAACACCTTATGGCTCACTAGCACTCTTTTTAATTGCATTTGCCGAAGCATCGTTTTTCCCGATTCCGCCAGATGCACTTCTTATTGCTCTAGTTTTAGGGGCAAAATCTAAGGCTTTCAAATTTGCAACAAATTGTGCAATTGGTTCGGTTGCAGGGGCATTGCTCGGTTATGCGCTTGGCTATTTTGTTTGGTGGACAAACGGCAGCGATTTTTCTTCATTTGCAATGTTCTTTTTTGATAACATCCCCGGATTTACGCAGGATCAATTCTTTAAAATTCAGCAAATGTATGAAAAATATGATTTTTGGATAATTTTTACTGCCGGATTTACTCCTATTCCGTTTAAGATTTTTACAATTTCGAGCGGTGCTTTCAGCATCAACTTACCAATGTTTCTTGTGGCTTCTGTTATTAGTCGCTCAGCCAGATTTTTCCTTGTTGCTTTCCTTTTATGGAAATATGGAGAACAAATAAAAGGGTTTATCGATAAATATTTCGACAAACTTGCAATCCTTTTTACGGTTTTACTAATTGGCGGATTTGTAGCCATTAAATACTTGTTCTAGATATTTACTTTTTAAAATAAAAAAGCCCCGATACACCGGGGCTAATTCTTTATATGTAATTATAAAATTACTTATTTCTTTCAATTGCTTTTTTAGCTTTTTCAACAACATTTTCCACTGTAAAGCCAAATTTCTCAAATAAAACACCGGCAGGAGCAGAAGCACCAAAGCGATCAAGACTAACAGCTTCACCTTCAAAACCGATAAATCTTTCCCAGCCCATTTTAATTCCGGCTTCTATTGAAACTCTTGCTCTTACATTTTTAGGTAATATTGTTTCTTTATATTCTTCTGTTTGTTTATCAAATAATTCCCAGCTTGGTAAACTGACTACTCTTGCTTCAATTTTTTCTTCTGCAAGTTTATCAGCAGCTTTTGCAGCAAGTTCAACTTCACTTCCAGTTGACATTAAGATAACATCAGGAGTCTCTGCAGTATCTCTTAAAATGTAAGCTCCTTTGGAAGAATCTTTAACTTTGTCAGCTGAAAGGATTGGCAATCCTTGTCTTGTAAGACACAAAGCAACTGGTCCGCCTTTATGTTGAATAGCAAATTTCCAGGCTTCAGCTGTTTCATTGGCATCTGCCGGACGAAGCATTACTAAATTAGGAATTGATCTGAGGTTCATTAAATGCTCAATTGGCTGATGTGTCGGGCCATCTTCTCCAAGTCCGATACTATCGTGAGTAAGAACAAAAATAACTTTTTGTTCCATCAACGCAGCCATTCTCATTGGAGATTTCATATAATCCATAAACACAAGGAAAGTACCGCCATAAGGAATTAATCCGCCGTAAAGAGCCATTCCGTTAAGAATTGCAGCCATTGAATGTTCTCTCACACCAAAGTGGAAGTTTCTGCCTGCATAATTATCAACACAGAAAGATTCGGAATTTTTGATTTGAGTATTGTTAGAACCTGCCAAGTCTGCAGAACCGCCTAATAAAGTTGGTAGTGAATCGGCAATAGCGTTTATTACTTTTCCTGAGGCAGCTCTTGTTGCAATTTTACCATCTTCAGGTTTGAACTCGGGAACAGCATCAAACCATTCGCTTCCAAATTCGCCATTTAATATATTTAAAAACTCTTCAGCTTCTTTTGGATATTTTTCTTTATACTCGCTAAAGATTTTATTCCATTCGTCTTCTTTTTCTTTGCCAACTGTTTTTACAGATGAATAAAATTCAGTAACTTCTTCAGGGACAAAGAAATGTTTTTCTTTCGGAAAGCCAAGATTTTCTTTTGTAAGTTCAATTTCTTCAGCACCAAGCGGAGCACCGTGAGAAGCAGAAGTATCTTGTTTGTTCGGACTTCCATACCCAATATGGGTTTTTGTAATTATAATTGAAGGCCGGCCATCTTTTTGAGCTTCAAGAACTGCTGTTTCAAGTACATCAAGATCGTTAACATCTTCAACAACCTGAACGTGCCAGCCGTAAGCTTCATATCTGGAAGCAACATCTTCAGACATTGTAATTGTTACATTTCCTTCAATTGAAATATTGTTATCATCATAAAATAAAATAAGATTACTCAATTTGTTGTGTCCGGCAAAAGAGGAAGCTTCGTGTGATATACCTTCCATAATTTCACCATCGGATGTAATTGCATAAATAAAATGATCGAGTAATTTAACTTCATCTTTGTTGTATCTTTCTGCCAAATGAGAATATGCAACAGCCATACCCACAGCATTTACAATTCCCTGTCCGAGCGGACCGGTAGTTGTTTCAACGCCCGGAGTTTCGTTAACTTCGGGATGACCCGGAGTTTTGCTTTCCCACTGTCTGAAATTTTTAATATCATCAAGTGAAACACCATATCCTGCTAAATGAAGAGATGAATAAAGCAGCATACTTCCGTGTCCGGCAGAAAGTATAAAGCGATCTCTGTTAAGCCATTTTGGATTGGCAGGGTTATGTTTTAAAATTTTTGAATATAAAAGATGCGCAATTGGGGCACAGCCCATTGGCATTCCTGGATGACCAGAATTTGCTTTTTGAATTGCATCAATTGACAATGTTCGAATAGTATTGACGCACTTTGTCTGTAACTCAGTGTTTAACGTCGACATTAATTTTACCTATCCCCGATAAAAAATATATTAAAGAATTAATTAAGATTTCAAATTTATGATTATTCAGATACAATTTCTCCATTAACCACCGGAGTAACGCAAATGAGTGGGTTTTCAGGAACTTCAAATTCAGAAAAAATTTCTTCAAAAAGTTCAAATTGTCTTCCGGCTTTTTCCAGTTTGGCAAATTCATTATATCTCATAAACTCGCCTTTTTTATTTTCCGGAGCATCAAATGTATAAGCCGAATCAAAATCCGGTTTAACATGATCTTTTAAATATTGAATTTTGATATTGTCATTATCATCATGTTTATAAGCTTTTGCTTTAAAAGCCACAACCTTACCATCTTCAATAATTAAGTAGATATTTAGAATAGTTTCCTGCAATTTTCTCTCTGTTAGGTTAAAATTCAAAAATTGACACTGTAAATAAATAGTATATTTATGACTCTACCAAATAAAAAACCCCGTTTTTAACGGGGTTCTTCATTTTTTAAGCTTTTGGGCCAACCATATTTTCAGGACGCACTTTTTCGTCAAATTCCTCTTCGGTGAGCAAGCCAAGTTCGACTACTGCTTCTTTAAGGGTTGAGTTATCATTAAATGCTTTTTTTGCAACTTTTGCAGCATTATCATAACCAATGTGAGGGTTAAGAGCCGTAACCAACATTAAAGAATTTCTCAAATGTGAGTCGATATTTTCTTTAACAGCTTCAATTCCAACTACACAGTTATTTGTAAAGCTTTCGCAAGAATCTGAAAGGAGTCTGATTGATTGTAACAAATTATATATCATCATTGGCTTGAATACGTTCAGTTCAAAATGACCGGTTGCACCGCCAACATTTATTGCTGTATCATTTCCTATAACCTGTGCACAAACCATTGTCATTGCTTCAGGCTGAGTTGGATTAACTTTACCAGGCATAATAGAACTGCCCGGTTCGTTTGCAGGCAATGCAATTTCACCAATACCGCATCTTGGTCCGGAACCAAGTAAACGAATATCATTTGCAATTTTCATTAATGAACAGGCAAGAGTTTTCATAACGCCGCTTGCTTCTACTATTGCATCGTGTGCAGCAAGTGCTTCAAATTTATTTGGTGCTGTTTCAAAACTTCTGTCAGTAATTTCACTGATATATTTTGCTGAAAGTTCTGCAAATTCAGGATGAGTATTTAATCCGGTTCCAACTGCGGTTCCGCCAAGAGCAAGCTGAGATAATCTTGGAAGACATCCTTCAATTCTTTCAAGTCCATTTTGAAGCTGCTGAACATAACCGCTGAATTCCTGTCCCAAAGTTAACGGAACAGCATCCATTAAATGAGTACGACCAATTTTAATAACATCTTTAAATTGCTCCTGCTTGATTTTCAAAGCATCTTTCAGTTTGGAAACCATTGGTATCAATCTTCTGTACACCTCTTCAACAGCGGCAATGTGCATTGCTGTAGGAAAAGTATCGTTTGAAGATTGCGCTTTATTCACATCGTCATTTGGATGAATCGGGTCTTTACTTCCCAACACTCCGCCTGCAATTTCAATTGCTCTGTTTGCAATAACTTCGTTGGTGTTCATATTTGTCTGGGTTCCGCTACCAGTCTGCCACACAACCAAAGGAAAATGTTCATCAAGTTTTCCTTCAATAACTTCGTTAGCAGCTTTAACTATCAGGTCAGCTTTTTCTGCAGGAAGAATTCCCAGTTTGCTGTTAGCCATAGCAGCAGCTTTTTTCAAAACACCTAAAGCTCTGATCAATTCTCTCGGCATTTTTTCATAGCCAATCTTAAAATTCATCAAAGATCTTGCTGTCTGGGCACCGTAATATTTATCGGCAGGAACTTTCAGTTCACCCATTGTATCTGTTTCAATTCTGTATTCCATAAGAACTCCTTAATTATTAGTAATACCTTTTTACCTTATAAATTTGTGAATTCTTCTTGCAGATATAAAACGCTTGTTAAAATAACTGCTCTGCATAGAAGAGACCGTTACACCGCCGGAACGACTGGCGTGCACAAACAGTTCATCGCCGAGATAAATCCCCACATGTCCCGGAAATACTCCTTTACGAGTATCGAAAAAAACCAGATCTCCGTAAAGTAACTCATCCATATTACTAATCTCTTTTCCTTTTTGATATTGTTGTCTGGCAGTACGCGGAAGATTAACATTAACTTTTCGCATAACATTTTTTGTAAATGCAGAACAATCAATACCGGATCTATTATTTCCCCCGTAAACATAAGGGGTTTCCAAATAGCTAATTATTTCCATCAGCAATCTTTCTCTGTCAGTTAAAGGAAGTCCGACTTTCTCAGCCAGCTTATATTTTCTTTTAAACAGATCAAGATCAACTTCAACATCTTCCACAGGTGTTTCATCGAACTCCGGTTCTTCAACATTGTAACTGACTCTTTCTGTCATTTCTTCAGCTTCTTTTTCAGTTACAACTTCAAACTCATCACCAACGGAAGAGAATCTGTTTCCGCTTTTTCTTTTTTCTTCTTTTTCTTTTGGTTTATTATAACGCTGACTGTAAGATGAAGAGCCGCAGCCGCTTAACAAAAAGAGCGAACCAGTTAAAATAGAAAGCATTATAAGTTTTCCGTAATTCATAAATTAACCTAAGTAAGCTTTCAAATTTTTACTTCGCGTTGTGTGACGTAATCTTCTGATTGCTTTTTCTTTTATTTGTCGAACCCTCTCTCTGGTGAGGTTAAATTTTTCACCAATTTCTTCAAGCGTAAGGGAGTGTTCATATTCCAGACCAAAATAAAGTTTCACCACTTCGGCTTCTCTTTGTGTAAGTGAACCAAGGGCGGTTTGAATTTCATGTTTAAGCGACGCATCCATTAAAGTGTAATCAGGATCCGGCTGCTGATCATTGTGTAAAACATCCAGTAATCTGTTTTCCTCTCCTGATGAAAAAGGTGCATCAACCGATACTTGTCTGCCGGAAATTTTCAAAGTCTCAGAAACTTCTTCAACATCCATATCAAGTTCTTTTGCAAGTTCCTGTGCACTTGGTTCTCTTTCAAATTCCTGTTCAAGAGTGCTGTATGCTTTTCCGATTTTGTTTAGTGCACCAACTCTGTTGAGCGGGAGTCTGACAATTCTTGATTGTTCGGCAAGTGCCTGAAGGATTGATTGTCTGATCCACCACACGGCATAAGAGATAAATTTAAATCCGCGTGTTTCATCAAAACGATTTGCGGCTTTTATTAATCCCAGATTACCTTCATTAATTAAATCGCCAAGGGATAATCCCTGATTTTGATACTGTTTTGCCACGCTAACAACAAAACGAAGATTCGATTTTACTAGTTTCTCAAGTGCAAGCTGATCACCTTTTCTGATTCTTATTGCCAGATCAATTTCTTCATCGGCCGAAAGTAATTCAACTTTTCCTATTTCCTGTAAATATTTGTCTAAAGATTGGCTTTCCCGATTAGTGTACTGTTTGGTAATTTTCAATCTAGAACCTCCATTATCAACAGTTTATTGAATCAACAATCCCTACTATTGATGCATCAACTGGCGCCATATCTGCGTCAAGCGGAATAACCGCTTCACTTGCTGTAATATAATAGATTAACTCTCCCGGACCCGCTCCAACTGTATCCACAGCTACAATCGGTTTTCCGGTTTTTTCAAGATCGGCATTAAGGGGCTGAACAAACTGCATTTTAGATCCTTTAAGGGATTCATATTTTCTTGTTGCCCAAATTGTACCGATAACTTTTCCCAGATACATTATAACCTACTCTTCTTCAAGATTTTCTGGAATGTCAAGCTTATCTACAATTGCCATTATAACAGCGTCAATTGGTTTTTTATGCGTAAAAGATGTTTGACGTGCGGAACTTCCTGTTGCGGCCAGAACTATTTCTCCGACTCCGGCTCCAACAGAATCTACAGCAACTACAAAGTTGTCTGTTTCAGTGTAGTCAAGTTCAAGTTGTTTAACCAGCATAAATTTAGAACCAACCAAATTTTCATCTTTTCTTGTTGACCAAACAGTACCAATTACTTTACCAAGTATCAAATTTCTATCTCCTGTTAAACAAACTTAAATTGTCATATTTTCGATCAAGATTTCTACAATTATACAAATGATTAAAATTTATTTAAAGTGGTAAATAAACTTTTTCCTTTTAACGAATTATTTATTTTGAAAAAGTGTGCGATGGTCTGGGCAACATCGGAAAATGTATCTCTTGTTCCCAAATCAACACCTTTTTTATTTTTCTGATAAAACAACACAGGCACATATTCTCTTGTATGATCTGTACTTTTTACAGTCGGATCATTTCCGTGATCGGCAGTAATTACCAGTGCGTCTGTTTCATCCAGACAATCGATAATTGACGGCAGTTTTTCATCAAACTCCTGCAAAGCTTTATAAAAGCCTTCAGGATCGAGACGATGGCCATAGTAAACATCAAAATCAACAAGATTTGTAAAAATCAAACTATCTTTTACCTTTTGAGAGTATTCAATTATTTTTGAAATACCTTCCAGATTTGATTTTGATTTTACGTTTTCTCTGATTCCGCGATAGTTGAAAAGATCATTAATTTTTCCAATTGCAACCGTGTTGATGTTTCTTTTATAGAGCACATCTAAAATTGTATCGGACGAAGGATTAATTGAATAATCTTTTCTATTAGTCGTTCTCTCAAAACTTCCCGGCTCACCTATAAATGGTCTGGCAATAACTCTTCCGACCTGATCTTTACCGGTTAGTAGTTTGGTTCTGGCTATTTCACATATTTCGTAAAGTTTTTCCAATCCAAAATACTTTTCGTGTGCAGCAACCTGAAAAACAGAATCTGCCGATGTATAAACAATTGGCTTGCCTGTCTTTATATGTTCTTCACCAAGTTCCTTTATAATTTCAGTACCGGAAGCAGCTTTGTTTCCAAGCACGCCGGCAATACCGGTTAGTTCAACATATTTGTCAATCAGCATTTCTGGAAAACCATCTGGGTAATAAGGGAAATCTACTTCAACTTTTACTCCGCCAATTTCCCAATGACCGGTAGTTGAATCTTTTCCTACTGACGCTTCTGCCATTTTGCCGTAACTGGCAAGGGGTTCGTCGACTTTATTAATTCCATTTATATCAGTGATATTTCCTAATCCAAATTTTTCAAGATTAGGCAGTTTTATTCCATTTAGGTTTTTACCAATATTTACAAGTGTATTGGAACCGGCATCGCCGTAGCGACCTGCATCCGGTAACTCACCAATACCCACACCATCCAGAATAATGACGTAAAAGTTATTCAAGTTCGTTCCAATCCAGTTTAATTTATACTTTTAACAGAGTTACCACCTTTTTCAAGAGCTTTGTTTAAGGCCAGTTCAGCATTATGTAATACTTTATCAATACTTGTGGTATTACTTGCAGATGCTACACCAATTGAAACTGTGTATGTAGTTTGTTTAGTGCTGACTGCAATTGGCTGACGAGCAATTTTTACTCTTAATTTTTCTGCCCATAAAAATGCGTCTTTGGTAGTAACGTTGAAGAAGTAAACGCCAAATATTTTTTCATCAAGTCTGCCAAGCAAACCAATATCAGGCATCTCTTCGTTTATGAGTCGGGCAACTGCCCTGAGAACTTTTGGAAAAGGATCACCATCAAAAAGTGATTCCTGTTCGATAAAATCATCTATGCGAATAAGTGCTATTGCACCTTGTACATCAAGTTCTTTTGCTTTAAGCAGATCAGAATATAATCTGTCAGAAAATGTTTTAAGGTTTAGTACATTAGTTTCTATATCTACAGAAAGCATATTTTTTAACACCTTCTGAGTTGAGAAACTATACAAAATAAATGAAAATATTTTTGATGCGTTCTTAATAAATTTTATATCGGAACCGGAGTAAGAATTTTTTTTCAGACTCTCAAAACAGATCACTCCGTAATATTGTCCGTCATACATCATCGGGATAGCAAGGAAAGATCCGTCGAAACTCACATCTTCCGATTTGGAATATCTGATAATTTCATTTTCAGATGAATCATCAATCTTAACTACTTGTCCGCTCAAAATAGCTTTACCGACCAGCGAGTTATTCAGATCAATTTCAAGGTTTTCACCAACATACTTCAAAGTAGTTTTGTTTGCAATTTTTGCGGTCTTAAAAACCTGTTCTTCCGGTTTGAAATAAACAAAAGTAAAAGCATCCCAGTGAAGTAATCCTTTAACAGCTTGTTCAAGTGTAAGAAACAGTTCTTGTTCAGATTCAAATTTCTTTTCAGATGCTAAAATACCCAGCAGTGCTTTTAATCTTAATTCAGAGTGAGATTCTTCAAACTTTTTATCATAAATTGAAATTAGTATTGAAAGTACTCTTACAAATCTTCCCATTGAATAAATTGTTTCAATTCCAAAAGCATCTGTTTCTTTAGAATCCATTGCCAATATTGCGGTAAGCGATTTTCCGTAATATAAAGGAACTCCGACAAAACTTTTAATTCCCTGCTTTGTATTGTAGTATCTGATTACATCACTTTCAGCTGTAGGACTAATTTCAGATAAAATTTCTGGTTCTTCATTTTGCGCTATTTTACTCAGCACATCATCTTCAACATCAAACTTTCTTCTAGAAATATCTTTTGAACTGGAAATATACTTTTCCAAAGTAAGCTGACTTTTTGATCTGTTATACCAAAAGAAAACAGCACTGTGTGCAAGAAAAGAATCTTTAACTATCTGAAGCATTTTTTCAAGAATAAAACCAAATTGATCATCTTGATTAAGGTTTTCAGGAATAACTTCATTTGCAATTTTTTGAAACGCTTCTTTAAGATCCGGAGGTTTGAAAAAGTTTTTTCTGCCACCGGGGAGGTTTGCCGAATGAGAAGAAACTTCCACCTTTTTATTGGCAGAAACTATAACAAAATCTTCACCGTCATCTGTATCATAGCTTGGGTAGTCGTCGGTTGGAGCTTCCTCTAAAGGAGGTTCTTCAAGCGGTTGCTCTTCATCGGGAAGAATCTCTTCCTCATCTGTTTCCTGATCGGTAACAGGAATTCCGTCTTTAATTGAATCTCGTAAAAATATTATAAATCCGACATAGATTATAAGTATTGCTGCTGAAGTTATACGAACAACAATATCTTCAATTAAAAAAGGAATAACTGCCAGAACAGGTATCAGGATAAAAATAAGTAATCTTTTTTTTATGCGGCTTGTGTTTCCCATATGCATCAATATTTAGTTCCACAGCGATACGTTAATGGTAAAAATCAATGTAAATCTACAAAAGATTAGCCCGAATTTCTAGAATTATTTTCTAAACAAAACGGAGATACGGGATTTTATTTCATTTTTACCGGTCCCCTTTGTAGAGGAATAAGTAAACAGGTTTTCACCAAAAATAAGTTCAGGGAAATATTCCCTTATTTCTTTTCTTGTCTTGCTCATTTGAGACTGATTAAGTTTATCTATCTTACTTAAAACAATGCTGTAAGGTAAATTACTTTCACGCAAATAGTCATTAAGCAGCATATCCAGCTCAGTGGGATTATGTCTGCTATCTACAAAATGAAAAGCAAGTTGAATATTTCTTCCGGCAAACAGATACTCTGCGATAAGTCTTTCCCAGTATTCCTGTTCTTTTTTCTGAACTTTGGCATAACCATATCCGGGTAAATCCACAATATAGAATTTTTCATCCACCAGATAATAATTAAGACTCCTTGTTTTACCGGGAGTGGAACTGGTTTTTGCAATTCCTTTTCTATTAAAAATAGAATTAATAAAGGAAGATTTACCAACATTGGATCTGCCGCAAAGAATAACTTCAGGTAACCCGTCAGTAGGAACCTGAGATAATTTAAAAGCCGATTTTATAAATTTTATATTTTTCATAATAAAAAAAGAGTAATTGCGGTGCAATTACTCTTCCGTTTTAAGTAATTTTATATAAGCTTATTAATCTTCTTTTTTCTCTTCAGCTTTAGGTTCTTCTACAGTTTCTGTTTTTTCTTCAACAACTTCTGCTTCTTTAACTTCAGCTTTTTCTGTTTTTGGTTTAGCTTCAACAGGAGTAGCACCTTCACTGTAATCTACTAATTCTAAAATTGCCATTTCAGCAGCATCACCTAATCTGTGTCCAAGTTTTACAACTCTTGTGTAACCACCTGGTCTGTTGGCAGCTTTAACAGCTATTTCGCCAAATAATTCTTTAACTACTTCTTTATCTTTAATAAAGCGGGCAACATCTCTTCTTGAGTGAACAGTATCATTTTTTGCTTTAGTTATTAAAACTTCTGAAAATGATCTGGCTTCTTTTGCCTTTGCCAAAGTTGTTTTAATTTTTTTATGTCTGAATAGAGCTGTAGCTAATGCATTAAGCGTTGCTTTTCTGTGGCTCGCAGATCTTCCTAATTTTCTACCTTTTACTCTATGTCTCATTATAATACCTTATAAAGAATTTTAGTTATCTGATTTGTCTTTAACATATTTGTCTACATCCATACCGAATTTCAAATTGTAATGATCAACAATTTCAAGTAATTCGGCTAACGATTTACGACCAAAGTTTCTGAATTTCAGCATTTCGCTTTCTTCTTTTCTGACAAGATCTCCCAATGATTTAATATTGGCAGCTTTCAGGCAGTTATGGGAACGAACACTTAATTCAAGATCATCAACACTTGTAGTAAGTATTTTTCTTAATCTTTCAAATTCAGCATCTTCTTCACTTACAACTTTTTCTTCTTCAGTTTCCTGATCAAAATTGATGAACATTGAAACATGTTCACGTAAAATTTTACCGGCACTTGAGAGTGCATCTTCAGGAGTGATAGAACCGTCAGTTGTAACTTCAAGATCTAACTGTTCGTAATCGTTTCTTTCTCCAATACGTACGTTTTTTATATCGTATCTAACATTAGCAATCGGAGTATATATAGCATCTATCGGAATAACGCCAATAGTTTGCTCACTTATATTCTGCTCGTTTGCAGGCACATATCCTTTTCCATATCCAAAAAAGAATTCCATATTTAACTTTGCATCGCTGTTAAGAGTTGCGATATGTAAATCTGGATTTAAGACTTCAATATCCGGACAAGCATCCTGTAAATCACTTGCTTTGAATTCTCTTGGGCCATTAAGACTAAGTTCAATTTTGTCACTTTTTTTATTAAGTACTTTAATACGTACCTTTTTAACATTAAGAATGAACTGTGTTACATCTTCAAGCACACCAGGAATTGTAGTGAATTCGTGCAAAACACCATCAATTTTAATTGCCGTAATTGCAGCACCTGTAAGCGAAGATAATAAAACTCTTCTAAATGAGTTACCTAATGTAACTCCAAAACCTCTTTCCAAAGGCTGTATGGAAAATTTACCATACGAATTTGTAGAAATAGTTTCATCTAAAACAACACCTTCAGGCATTTTAATAAAAGGCAAACTCATTTAGGATCCTCACTATTAATTTTTAAATCTTACTTCCTATTTTGAATATAGCTCAACGATCAATTGTTCGTTGGCATTTAGTGGTACATCAGCTCTTTCAGGTACGTTAAGAAAAGTACCTTTTAAGGCAGCTTTATCAATTGCCAGCCAATTGTATACACCATCTTTTGCTCTTCCTAATGAGCCATGGATAAAGTCTAATTTTTTGCTTCTGTCTCTAACAGCAATTTCATCACCAGCTACTAATTTGTATGAAGGGATATCTACAACTTTACCATTCACTGTAAAATGTTTGTGTTTTACTAACTGTCTTGCAGCCTTTCTTGATGGAGCGAATCCTAATCTGTATACAGTATTGTCAAATCTACATTCAAGAAGTTTTACTAGGTTTTCACCTGTAATACCTTTCTGACGGCTCGCTTTTTCATATAAATTTCTAAAATTTTAATGAGTCACAACTTTGCAACCATTTAACCCAAAACACTGAAATTTCTTAGAATAGCATAATATTTCATATATTTCATATGCCACTATCAGCGTTTTAAGAAACTTGACCAAACAACAGAAATGAATGACAACCATTTTTGCATAAGGTCTATAGACTGTTGTCTTAGTTATAAGCTTGAACCAACAGTTCACCACACACCTTTTGAAGTTCCTGAAGTTAGGCACATGTTACTGCTGCCACTACACATTCCTGGTTTATTGCAAAGCTTCATCCACACGATCCAGACCTCACATGCGTCAGACGGTTTTACGGCAGTGATGACAGCACTGCGAACTGTTGAGTTACGCACTGTTACATTTCCCGACATATCCTGCCTTCCTCTCTGACAGCGGTAAAAGATTGAAGCACTCTTCGAGGGTCCATTGAAATACTCGGCTTGAGGAATCTGTGTTTGTTAAGAAAGATAACTAAGATGCAGGGTATCTTGTGCATTTTAGTAAACTTAAGGTGTTTAAAG
>JBGRQB010000116.1:0-13987 GCA_041725875.1 Rhodothermaceae bacterium | reverse complement strand
ACTAAAAATATGGAATAAAAAAACCTCTCGTTTTTCTCAAGAGGTTTTATAATTTTATTGTCAACCTTTTTTAGGACAAGTCAATCGTATAATTACCTTTCTTAATTGTGAATATTTTCACTTCCACTCAAAGTGATTTGCAATAAATATCAAAAAACTTATCCTCTTTTTTCTGTATATTATATAATTATATTTTATGATATCTTTGTTCTGCTTTTTTAAGCAGGAACCTTAAATAAAGTCTCTAGTATAAAAGCAAACAATAATGATTATATAATATGAAATTGAAAAAACTTATTTTATCTATTGTATTATTACCATCCTTTATTTTTTCACAGATAAACAATGAAACCTATACAAAGGCAATGAATTTTTACCATCAGGGTGATTATTCTTCCGCGTATTATTTGTTTAAGCAGATTGATGAAAATAAGGATGCTGACAAAAACAATTACGGCACTTCCGGCTATTTTGCCGCTGAATGCCTAATAGCTCTCGATCAAATTGACGGAGCCGCTGCTCAACTGGAAAGCTTCATCGAAGAACATCCGGTTTCTAACTTTGCTGATAAAGCACTGTTTAAACTTGGTACAATCTATTTTCAGGTTGGCAGATATGAAGATTCCAGAAATGTTTTAACCCGACTCCTGGAAAATCATCCTGAAAGTAATTTTGTTCCAAAGACATTTTACTGGATTGGAGAATCTTTTGTAAGAGATAATCTTCTTAGCGAAGCTGAGAGTTTTTTGTTACAGTCGATAGCAAAAAATAATCAGAGCAAATTTATTGATTACAGTCTCTACACTCTTGGAACTGTTTATGAGAAAAAAGGAGATTACGAAAAAGCTGTTAAATATTATGATGAACTGCTTGCATATCATAATAACAGCAAGCTGGCTCCCAGAACTCAACTTCGTATCGGATTGTGTTTTTACAAGCTTAAAGAATACGACAGAACCGTTCTTGAGTTATCAGACAAATTAATAAACAAACTTACTCCTGATTTAATTCAGGAAGCTAAATTTGTTCTGGCTAATGCTTTTTTCAAATTGAAAGAATATGAAAATGCTGAAAAAAGTTACAAATCAATTCTTGATAACTTGAGCAACGAAAGTTCAAAGGATCAGATTAATTATAGCCTGGCCTGGGTTAATTTCCAGACTCAAGAATATGAAGAAGCGTATAGAATCTTTAACAGACTCGCAAAAGAAGCGGGAGACACAATTCGTACTGCTTCATTGTTCTGGAGCGGAGAGGCTAAAAGATTTAACGGAGATAAAAACTCGGCATTAAAAATTTATGACAGATTTTTAACACTCTATCCAAACAATAAATATGCATCGCAGGCAAAACTTAATATGGCTCTTATCTATTACAATGATAATAATTTTGATAAAGCCAGAACGTTTTTGTCCGGACTCTCATCATCAAACGATGTTGTTGCGTTTGGAAAGTCTCTTACACTACTTGGAGAAATCTCGTTAAACAGCAAAGAATATGGTGTAGCGGAAAAATATTTTGAAAGTGCACTAAATGTTGATAATCTACCAAAAGATCTTATAAGAAGAGCTAAACTTGGATTAGCAGTCTCTCTGTTTTTCATAAATGATCATATTAATTCTGAAGAAATTTTATCTGAATTAAGTGAAGAAGATTCAAGGTTTGAAAAAGATAAAGTACAGTTTTATCTGGCAGAGTGCAGCTTTTTGAGAAAGAATTATAATAAGGCTTTGAGCCATTACAATAAAATCAGTTTTTCTGATCAAACAATTACCAGACAAACATTATATGGCAAAGCTTATTCTTATTTCAACTTAAAAGATTTTGCCAATGCTTCCTATTATTTTAATGAATATATCCAGAGATATAGAAACGATAAAAATATTGTAGATTGTAAACTTAGACTCGCTGACAGCTATTTCGGAATCAAAGATTACGAAAAATCGAGTGCTATGTTCAAAAATATTTTCAGAAGAAACAGAAGAGAAGCAAATAATTCTTACACATATTATCAATATGCTCAAGCTCTTTTCAGAAATGGAGAGGGAGAAGCAGCAACAGAACAATTTAAATTGCTTCAGGAAAAATTCCCTGGATCAAAATATTCTGATATGGCACAATATTTCTGCGGATGGATAAAATTCCAGCAGCCTGATTATAAAGCTGCTATAAATGAATATGAAGAGATTTTTGAAAAATATTCTGATTCAAAACTTACTCCTCTTGCAATATATTCCATTGGCGATTCATATTACAATATGGGAAGTTATGACACGGCAGTTGTTTATTATTCCAAATTACTCGATGAATATCCTGGTACTCAATATGCTTTTGATGCAATAAACGGAATTTCATTTTGTTATATGGCGCAGGATAAAACAGCCGAGGCTGTTAATGTAATTGATAATTACATTAACCTGAATAACAACAAAGACTTTGCCGATAAAATCTTAATGAAGCGCGGTGAAATTTTTTATGGTCTCTCAGCTTACGATAAAGCAAGAGACACATATATGAATTTCATTAATAAATATCCGAATAGCAAACTTTTACCAGATGCATTTTTCTGGCTCGGTAAATCGCTTGTTACTCTTGAGCAAAAAGAAGAAGCAATCAAATCATTTAAGGTTGTTACTGATTCGTATCTAAACAAAGAAGTAGGATTGCCGGCTGTAATTGAACTTGGTAAAATATATAATGCTGATCAGAATTATGATTTGGCAATTCAGTTATATTCAAACGTTCAGGATAAATTCGATAATCCTGAAAAAAATGCAGAAGTGTTATACGAAAAAGCTCTTTCACATGTTAAAAAAGGTGAAGTTGCAACTGCTTACGATATCTTCAATGATTTAAGTTCTTATTATATCGAATCTGTATTTGCGGATAAAGCAAAACTGGAATTGGGATTAATTGAACTTGCAAGAAAAAATTATGAAAGATCCGAAGAGTTATTAAAAACTCTTGGCGAAATAAGAAACGATGATATTGGTGCAAAAGCTCAGTTTAATTACGGCGCTGTTTTATTTGAACAGGGAAAATATGATGATGCAATTAGTGCTCTTGTAAGAGTAAGATCTGTGTTCCCGGGTTACGATGAATGGTATACACGCTCTTTATTAAAACTGGGTGATTGTTACATCAAAATAAAAGAATGGAAAAAAGCTCGTGAAATGTTCAGAGCAGTTAAGAAAAAACATCCTAAAGATGAATTTGGAAAAGAAGCAAATAAAAAATTGAAAACATTATGATAAAAAAAATAATTTTAACATTGCTGATAATTGCCGGATGTACTCTGGCTCAGAATAATCAATCGGTTGAATTGCCTAACTTTGTTATTACCGGAATAAGAAGTGTTGATATAAAAACGCTTAATAAAAAGATGCCGGATTTAATCTCAACATTGTCAAAAGAATTTATTCTCCCGACTAAAACACCTGATGCTTTTAAGATTTCTATTTTATCAAATATCTCTGTGCCTGATACAAATATAAATTTTGTAAACAGAGACTATAACGGATTTCTGAATGTGGGAGTTGGTATTAATACTCTTCCTGTCGGTAACCTGAGATATACTTTAAGTAGCAGACACGTAATGCTTAACGCCAAAGTATGGGGAAGTAACGATCGTGAATTTATTGATAACGCCGGATATAATACTTCCGGAGTATCAGTTAATTCAGATTTTTTTGTAAGCGGAAGTTCATCATTTTTGCCTGGTTTAAGAGTTAGTCTTAAAACAGGTTTTGAAAGAGACGACTATAAATTTTACGGATCTGCAACACCAACTCAGGAAAGAAAATCTAAAAACTTATATGGCGGCGCTGAATTGGTTCATAATTTGGGCGGATATAATTTTGGTCTGGAACTTTCAGGAAGAGCATACGAATTAGAAAATATTAAACTCGAAGAAAAATATTTTAATGCAAAAGCATTTGTCGAGTTTAATGTTTCCCGTTTTGCTGTTAAAGCCTCTGCTGAGTATAAAAAACAAGATTTAACAAATAATTTGTCACTCACTGATAATTATGATTATTTATCAGGAAATGCTTATGCAAAACTTGCTTTGTCAGAAAAAATTTCTGTTAAGGGAGGAGTAAATTATTCCAAAGCAGATGATTTGAATCTCTTTTCAATTTATGCCGGCATTAAAATGAAATTATCCAAAGAAGTTTCATTATACGGAGAATATAATCCGGGTGCTGATTTTTTCACTATTTATGATTTTGTTAAAAAGAATAAATATTTTAATCTTGGAACCACAGACAATTTATTTACCAAACATAAAACACGTTTTAACGCAACTCTGAAATATGAATATGAAAAATATGTAGAAGCAGGAGTTTCAGTCGATTACTCCAAATCAGATAATTACGGATTTTTTGATGATGCCGCTGCAAAAGGAAAGTTTGATCTCAAAACAGCCGATGATATACAAATTATCAGCGGCGGAGTTTATACATTGTTTCATTTGGGACCAATGGGGAAATTCTACGGTTCTTTAAACTTCTCACAAGCTACATTTAGCAATGATGATAAAGTTCCTTATCACCCAACTTTTTCAGGACAATTAAACTACAGCTACCTTACAAGAATTGGACTTGAAATAAACCCGAAACTTAAACTTTATTCAGGTGCTTATACTGATATTGCAAATAAAAATAAACTTGATACATATATCGATCTTGGTGTAAAATTTAAATATATGCTGCTGAAAAATCTTGCGGCAACTTTAGAGATCAACAACATAGCTAATAGCAAAAATTATATCTTTAACGGCTACGAAGAAAAGCCAATGGATATAATTCTTGGAATTGATTACAGATGGTAATATATTGAAGTGATCTTTTATTGATAAAATTAATTTAACAAATGAACAAAGCAGACTTAATCAACAAAATAACTGAAATTCTTGGCGTTGCAAAACCAAAGGATGAACTGGCTTTTGAAATATTTCTTGAAAAAATTTCAGAAAGACTGCAATTAGATGAAGCCTTAAGAATGCCCGGGGTCGGAATATTCCAGTTAAAAGAAGAACCTTTTACAGGAGTAAAGAAAACCTTTCCGGGAGTTGATACAGAAAGCAAAACCGAACTGATGTTTGCTCCTTTTGTTAAAGATTCGGAAGCACTTTATCTTACATTTGATGTAAAAAAAAGAAAAACCAATCCTCTAGAATTCAGCGATGATATTTTTAGTATCGGAGTTGAAAAACCTGTTGTTCCGATAACGGAAAACCTCAACGATTCACTTAGTGCCAACAGCAGTTATATTCTTCTCAGAAAATCTATTGGTGATCTGATTGATAAACTGCTCGATAAATCAGATCATCTGGAAAACTTTGATATCTGGGATGATTTTATTAATTCCGGTGAAAACTCGGAGTACGAAGTTTTTGAAGAAATAGTGCTGGATGAAAAATTCAGTGATTTGGAAGAACAGCAGGAAAGTGAAGAACAGCAGATTGAAGAAGAAGCTGTTGCAGAACCAGAATCAGTAGAAGATGATTTTCCTGAACTTGATGCTTTAGATGCATTAGAAGAGTTTGAGAATGATATAACTGATGAAGAGGTAACAGATACTGAATTACCTGAAGAGGAAGCTCCTGAGTCAATAGAAGAAGTTTCTGAGGAAAGTGAAGTTGAAGCAAAGGAAGAAGAATCTGAAATTGAATCTGAGATAGATAATATTGAAGCTGCGGCTGATGAACTTCTTGAAAATTTTGATTTATCGGAAGATGATATTTTAACTGATGATCTACAGGAGGAAAGTTCTGACGATCCTCTTGATGAGTTTGATATTCCGGAAAGCACTGATGATGAAGATTTAGAACTGAGTGATTCGGAAATTGATCAGTTAAATGATCTTATAAAAGAAGAAGATCTTACAGAAGAAAGTGGTGGAGAAACTCCGTCAGAAGAATTAAAGGAAGATGATTTTGAACTTTCCGAAGATGAACTAAAAGAAATTTTAGAGAATGAAGAAAATTCAGAGGAAGACTGGGACTGGGGTGATGAACTTAAGCAGGAAATTGTTGATCAGGATGAAGATGATATAGATGGTGACGTAAATATTGAAGATCAGATTGAAGAAAGCAGCGATGATCTGTTTGATCAACTGGAAGAATCGTTGAAAGATGAAATTGACGATTCGGAAGAAGGGGCGGAAGCAGAAGAAGATCTTCATAATCTCGAAGAAGAATTAAGTGACGAAGAGAAATCTGAAGACGAGACAACAGAAGAAAAAAGTGAAGAAGAAACTCCTTCCGAAGAAGAACCGGCAAAAGAAAAAGAAGATAAACTTGACTCTCTCTTACAAAAAAAGGATGTTAAACAATCATTTATGGCTAAAATAAAACAGAAAATGGGAATCTTTTTCTGGGTACTTGTTGCAGTGTTTGTTCTTTCAACTGCAGGCGGTGTATATTATTTTATGTTTATGACTCCGCAGGAAATCGATCTTAGTGATCCTTTGCTTGATGAGTACGGACTCTCAGTAGCCGATACCGTTCAACAAGATTCAACAAAAGATTTAGCTCATAAAGATTCCGTAAAAACAGAGAAAAAAGATACTTTAAAAGAAGATCCTCAGAAAACAATTGCCAAAGATTCTCATAAAAAAGATGACACGAAAAAAACACCTGAGAATAAATCGCATAAAAAGGCTGATGTAAAAAAAGATACACACAAGAAGCAGAATACAGAAATTAAACCCCCGGTCAAAAAAAATACGGAACAAAAATCGGGTAAAGATAATAAAAAGAAAACTGCGCCTGTTAAGACAGGAAAATTGAAATTTGTTGATAACCCGAAAGAAACAAAAATTGGTAAAACTCAAGTTTACAAATCGGGTAATAAATATAGTGTTCAGATTTCATCCTGGAGAAAAAAATCTCAGGCAGAAAAAGAAGCTCAAAAACTTATGCGAAAAGGACACAATGTTTTTATTGTTAAAGTCTTTTTGAAAAGTCTGGGCGGAACCTGGTACAGAGTACGAGTAGGTAATTTTAACAGCTTGCAGGAAGCAAAGAATTTTGATAAAATAAAAAGATAATCGAGGAAGTTAATGGATTATAGCATTTTGTTTACTGGCGGATATTTGATGATCCCGATTTTATTGTCATCAATTATTGCGGTTGCCATTATTATTGAAAGAGTTTTTGTAATTAGAAAAGCTAAATTAAAACCGGCATTTATGGTTAAGATTCGTGGAATGCTGAAACGTAAAAACATACAAAATGCAATTGAATATTGTCTCGAACATAAAACTCCCGCTTCTAATATTATTAGAAAAGGATTAAAAAAATATCATTTTGGACATGAAAGAGTTCGCGAAGCAATTGAAAGTGCCGGCGGACAAGAAATAAATAAGCTTGAAAAAGGACTTATGGTTCTTGCCACAATTTCCGGTGTTGCTCCGTTGCTTGGGTTTTTGGGAACCGTTACCGGAATGATTCAGGCGTTTATGCAGATAGAAAACCTTGAAGGTGCCGCAAACCCGAGCGATCTTGCCGGCGGTATCTGGGAAGCATTATTAACAACTGCTTTTGGTTTGGCAGTTGGTATTATTGCCTACACATTTTATAATTTCCTTGTCAGTAAAGTAAAAAAAATAGTTCTGGAAATGGAAGTTGTATCAACTGATGTGGTTGACACTCTTGAAGAAGTAACTCGCGGAAAAGTTGCTGATATACCTGACGAAGAATTGGAAATTGAACTGTAGGTGAATTATGAAATTTAAAATGTCAAATGAGCCCCTCTCTATTTTCAGTTTTTCATCGCTGACAGATATTGTGATGCTTCTGTTAATATTTTTCCTTATTACCTCGCAGTTTGTTGTTCAGACTGGAGTTAAAGTGAAATTGCCAGGCTCAAAAACAAACGAACAACAGGCTCCGTCGCCGTTGGTTGTTACACTTGCCGAAAGCGGAAAAATGTTTGTAGGCAAAGATGAAGCAAACTGGAACACATTACCTTCCAGACTCGAAAAACTGGTTGCAAAAAAAGCCAAAGGCAGAATGCTTGTAATCAGAGCTGATAAATCTGTGAATATAGATAATGTGATTAAAGTAATGGATGCTGCCAAGGGCGTTGGTATCGACAAATTTACCATTGGAACGGAAAAAATATCATATTAAATGAATTCACGCGGATTTAAAAAATATTCATACATCATTTCTTTTGTAGTTCACCTCGGAATACTGCTGTTATTTGCTTTTGTGAATTTGCGTCCTGAGCTTGAGGAAGAAGAGTTTGTAACTATCAGTTTTGGAACAATTTCAAAAAAAGGTTCTACAGGTAAAAAGAAAAATCCTCCTAAAGTAAAAAAAGAAGAGAAGAAGGTTGAACCTGTAAAACAAAAAGAGAAAGAAGTAAAACTTCCTGAAGTTAAAAACGTTGATAAAAACAATGTAATTCCAGAGAAGAAAGAAGAAAAAAAGGAAATAAAAAAAGAAGAAAAGAAAACCACTGATGATGAAGATCTTGAATCAGAAGAACTTAATGAAGAATTAGGACAATATGGAATTGAGTTCGATTGGGGAGGTAAAGGGGTAAGGAAAATTTACAGCTGGGATGTTCCTGCATATCCTGAAGGCGTTTCAAAAGAGATTGATGTAAAATTAAAATTTACAATTTTACCTGACGGTACTGTAGGCAGTATAATTCCTCTCAGAAAAGCTGATACAAAACTTGAATCAGCTGCAATCAGATCGTTGCGCAAATGGCGTTTTGAGCCTTTACAGGCAGGAAAGAAAAAAGTCAAACAAACTGCAGTGATCTCATTTCCGTTCAGACTTAATTAAAAATCTTCGTTTTGTTTTTCAAGGTTGGTATTACCTATTTTCATTCCGAGTAATCCGCCCAGTAATCCAAAAATTAAACCTGTGAAAAAGTGATTGGCAAACAATAAAAGAGAATAAATTAAAGAAAATCCGGTTGTTTCTATATCTTGAATTATTCCCTGAAATAGATCTGTCATAGCTTTAAGCATAGCTTCATCAGGAATAGCTTTCCATGCTTCAATAATATATTCGTAATTTTCAGTAAGGTCGTTGGAATGAGTTATAAATGTTATGAGAATTTCGAAAAATGTGCCGAACAGAGCGGCAAACAAACCAGTAAGTAATCCGAATACAAGTCCTTTTTGAACAGTTATTTTTTCTCCTGTCGGGTTTGCTTTTTGATCAAGCAAAATTGAAAATAATGCTGCTGCCGGAATAATTAAACAACAGGTGAAAGTTTTGATAAGCGGCGCAATCATTAAAACGCCTGCACCAAAACCGCAAACAATAGGAGATAAATATTTTTTCAAATCAGACCTTTCTTGTAAAAATTTTGAAAATTACATCCTGAATATATAAAAAAAGTGATATTCCGAAAAACAATCCCGTAACAAAAGCAAAATGTTTTGAATAATCATAAACATCAAAAGTAGTTAAAACTACATCAAGTAGAATAAGAACCCCTGAAAGGATTAAAATTTTTAACTTTATTGGTGATTTGAAAATAAATGAAAAAACAATTCCTGCAAATATTCCCAAATATATTCCTGCACAGCGCGGACAAACCAAAAGTTTGTGTCCGTTAATTAAACACAATTTTCCGTCATCCTGATGACAAACATTTGAGTAAAATTTTTTAATAATCGGATTAAGTGCAGTTGCTTCTGGAGTATCAGGGAAAAAAGAATTGTAAGAGAAACCAAATATCCAAATTGCGGTTATCAAAATTAATATAAGTCTGATAATATTATTTTTCAATTGAATAGACTTTAACTTTGTTTTTTAACAATAGATATAACTTTGATTCAACAACAGAACATTTCACAATATCTTTTTCTTTGATGTCAATTTTTTTGAATACAAAATTCGGATAGAGTGGAGAATAGTAAATTTCAGTTTCGGTGTTTATAAAAATAAATCCTCTATTAATAAAAATATTTTTTGGTGTAAAATTGAGATTAAAAGAAGTTAAACCATTTCCAAATTGATCGTAGATATACAATTTGTTTTCGTGAATAACATAAATATTGGAACTGGCATCCAGATCAAAGTAGCCGGGATCTTCAAAGGAGAAGTTAGAATTATTAATATTTATAATTTCCCGGTATTCATTGGTCGGCACATTTAAGGTGAAGACAGATTTATTTTCTGAATCAAGGAAAAACAGATCGCCCGGATTAGATACCTTGCAGACAGAAGGATATTCAAAATCAGCAGCGCCATTTTCACCAGAGGTAAATATTGAGATGAAGTTTAAATCTTTATCAAAAACCTGTATACGGTTATTATTTTTGTCACAGACATAAATTTTCAGAAGATCTGAATCTATATCGGATGGTTCATCAAAACGAGCCGAATCCCAGCCAAATCCGCCATTAGTTTTAATCAATTCTCCTGCAGAATTATATTTTAATATCCGGCTTTTTTCAGCTTCCAGTACAATTACATTGTTATTCAAAATGGTAAATCCCACTGCGTCGTTAAATTCACCAAACGATTTCAGGTAATTTAATTTTATATCCTGTGAGTGAATCAGGACTGTAAACGCCAGAAATATTAATATCTTTTTCATAATTCCCATTATTAATTGATTTTGTTATTATAAGTTAATACATTAATAAAATCAACGTAACAGGAAATTTTAGTTGAAATTTTTGAGAATTGAACGATAGTTATTTTGAAGAAAAGAGATGTTAATATGAATAGAATAGTTTTATATGCAATAATTGGTTTTATGCTGCTTGTTTCCTGTACCGATAATACCCCGATTGTCAACGAAAAAGCAAAAAATCATTTTATGAAAGGGAACGAATTTTATAAAATGGAGAAGTTTAAAAAAGCCATCAAAGAATATAACAATGCATTGAGATACGATAAAAAATATGCAATGGTATATCTTAAAAGGGGAGATTGCTACAGAAAGTTGAGAAAGCCTCAAAATGCGATAAAAGATTATACAAGAGTTCTTAAACTTCGTCCCTCTAATGCCAGAGCCTGGTATCACAGAGGAACATTAAAAATTAAGCTGGGAAAAAAACAGGAAGGATGTGATGAGGTTCAGAGAGCCAGAGCGCTTTGTTATGTTCCTGCCGAGACTTTTTATAAAGAAAAATGTGAGTAATAATTTACAGGACTTGAATTAAAATCAGCAATTTAATATATTTTGTTTCTCAAAATTGTCCCGTGGTGTAATTGGCAACACGTCTGACTCTGGATCAGAAGAGTCTAGGTTCGAACCCTAGCGGGACAACAAAGCCCGATTAATATCGGGCTTTTCTATTTTAAATGATAATTTGTTTAATCCGAAAGCGACTTCCGAGTTACCTCTTTTTTACAGAATTATTTATCAGAGTAATGTTTTTCCAAAGAATGGCATAATAATCATTGATACGATTGGAAGAAATATTACAATTGTTAAAATAATAAGCTTATTGTTAGTAATCGGGAGTTCTTCCTTTTTGCGTTTCCAAACGAAAAAGAGGAAGCAGGCAACTGCGAGAGTCAGTTCAATTAAACCTGCCAGCAATGTATTCTCTCTATATAAATCAAATCCAAATGAATGTGTATGTGTACCAAATAGGTTATGAGAGAACCCGGAGAAGAGATCGCAGACTTCGTGAAAAATTACTAATCCGAAACACCAGAGAGCCAAATCTTTCTTTTTGTAAATCAGATAAGTAATTATACCAGCCAGTATTGACATTATTAATGTCGGGATTATATCGTGGCTGTAAGTCATTTGAAGTGATTTTAAATCAAATATAGTTAGATTTTGTATTATTAAATCTACCGGGATTAACAAATCTTGAATTTGTGTTATTAACAGCAGATAAAAAAGAGGATAATCTTTGTGTTTGGCGTAAGGAACCAAAGCAGTCGTAAAATGTCCTGTTATCATTTGCTGCCCCTATTGTCTTTAGGTCTGCGGGCAGAAAAGTAGATTGCTGTTGCCAATCCCAGATATATTAAAACTAAAACTATTTTATCCATTAATATTTTCCTTAGAGGTTATTTATTTGTTTGATATGTTCAATAATTGCATCTTCTACCGGAGAATATTTGACTCGGAGTTTTGTTTTACTTCTGCTGTTATCAAAATCTATTTTATATCCTACATTTTTACTGACAAACTTTCTGGTAAAACCATTTGCGGGTCCGAATAACCACACAAGCAGTTTCGGCAACTCTTTTTTAGGGGTTTTAACTTTACTGCTGAAATGTTTTTTAGCCAGATTTCCTATTTCGAGAAAGGAAGTTATCTGATTGTTTAAAATACATCTGCCGGAAAAATTATCATCAAGCGCAGCTAAAATATGAGCTTCTGCTACATTTTCTACAGATACGGCGCCGAGGTAAAATTCAGGCACTCCCGATTCTAATTTACCATCTGTAAGTTGTTTTAAGATATTTATACTTCCGGAAACAGTGCTATTGGTAAGAGAAGGACCAAAAATCCAACCGGGGTTCATAACAGCCAAACTCCAGTTACTTTGCGCATCGTGCATTTCCCAGGCTTTTTTTTCAGCCATTACTTTTGAGTAAGAGTAGGGAATGTGAGTAAGATTGCTAGATTCATTCCAATTTGTTTCATCAAATTTCCCGGTTGGAGATTCTTTAATTTCGAGAGAATCACCATATATCGCGGCAATACTTGAAGTAAGCACAACTTTCTTAATAGAAGGATATTTATTTACCGAGTTAAGAACATTTTCAGTTCCTTTGAGAGCCGGTTCCAGTAAATCTTTTACAGGATCTTTTTCATCTAAAATAAATGGTGAAGCAGAATGGATAACAATATCGCAATTTTCGAAACCGTTTTCAAAGCTGTCGGATTTAAGTAAATCGGCTTCAAACAAATTCAACTTTCCGTCACATTCTTTTTCAATCTCTAATAGGTGCTGATATTTTTCTTTTCTTTGTAAGCTTCGAACACTTCCATTGACTGTAAATCCGCGTTCAAGCAGCTTTTTTACTATCCAGGAACCCAGGTAACCTGTGGCGCCTGTGACTGCAATTGTTTTGTTATTCATTTTATTCCCTTTTTATATTTAATTGTCAGATTTTTGCAAAACCATTGGCAGAAAATTTTTAATGTAATTTTCCAGCGGAGTATCCGATTTTTCATACTTCATTCTTATAACAGCGCCGTGGTAATTGTCATATATAATATGCGTCAGTTCCGCAGCAGGGGAAAGGTTCTTTATCAGCCCGGTTTCTTGTGCGATATTTATCCATTTTTGCAGATAAACTTTATGAGAATTGAAGTTTTGCGTTATTAAATCGGAAAAGAGATTCCCTTCCATTATACTATCAGTAGTTATGTTAATCATCGGACAAGATTTTTTGTATTCTCCATCAGCAAAAAACTTATTTGCGTTGATAAAAAATGTTTCGATCTTCTGATACTCATTTAGCGGAGCTTTATCAATTTCATCAATTTTCTGCAGAATAGCAGAATTGTAATATTCGATTGCTTCCTTTACAAAAGCTTCTTTGCTTTCAAAGAAATTGTAAAAGGAACCTTTGGGCATATTGCAGACTTTCAACAGTTTTAGTATCCCAAACCCTACGAAACCTTCTTGTTGAAGAAGTTCTATTCCTTTTAATATAATTTGTTCTCTATTGTATTTTGCCATTTTAAAATCCGTTTATATAAATTAGACCGTTCTACTTATTTAAACTAAGAAATTAATTTGTTGATTACAACATTTAAATAATATCACGTTTTGATGATTTTGGAAAAGTATCGAAATATATAATTGAGAGAAGAAATAAAAAAACTCACTAAAAAGTGAGTTTTAATAAATTTTATTTATTTTTTCCCAAATTTAAGGGATCGGATTTTATTACATCTTCATATCTTGTGTAATTTTTAAGTTTCTCGTCGTACAAACGTGCACCTTTAATTCTTTCGTTGCCAATTTGTGTAACAATAAACTGTTATGCTCTTTTTCCGTCAACTTCAAGTTCTTCGTACCCGACTAT
>JBGRQB010000115.1:0-13971 GCA_041725875.1 Rhodothermaceae bacterium | reverse complement strand
TGGCGTTACTTTTCCTAAATTTTTTCCATCCAGTAGAATTGTTGCCCCCTCGGGCACTGAATTTACAATTATTGTTCCCTGTGGTTGTTTTGGCTGAGGGACAGTAACCGAAACTTCTTTTTCGCAAGAAACAAGAATCAAGGCAAAAATCAAAAATAAAACATTTATTTTCATAGTTAACTCTCTATTATAATCTCTTTATTATTTTTCTATAACTGTACGCGCATACTTACAGTTGGTAAAATAGGTAGCATATTAACTCTTTTTCCATTTTCTCTTGTAAAATAAAACAGATTCTTTCTGTCGTAAACATTAACTACACTGAAACTTACGTCCGCGAAAAAATACTTAAGATCGAATTTTTTAGAAAGGCTGACATCGAGCCTGTGATAATCTGGAAGGCGACCCAAATTTTTATCATCTAAATATGAATATCTTACAATTGAGTCAAACAAATTAGCATCAAACAAATAATCCCTAACTAACAACCTGTTGTAATAGCCTGAAAATTTAGAAAATGGCATTCCAGAGTTGTAAATCCAAGTTGCAGTAAACAACCACTCCTTACCTAAATTATATTCAAATCCAATGTTTACGGAGTGTCTTACATCGTATCTTGGATAATAAGTCCATCCTTTTACTTCTTTATAAGCCCAGGAATTAGAATATGAAAGATTTATTTTTACCGGAGCAGTTTTGTAATTAACTGTTGCTTCCCAGCCGTATGCTTCACCGGTGGCTCCAATTAAATCATCATCTTTATAATAATCCTTTCTCGTATTTAGAGTCGGAGCATTTTCAACATCCTTAAAATACCCTTCAAAACTAACACTCAGGTTAGGAAATGGTTGTGTTTCTATTCCAGCGATGTAATGAACAGATTTTGCCTCTCCCAAATATGATGGAATTATTGTCCAGGGCTCAAATATGCTTAATATTTCATCTTCATTTGTTAAAGATGTCATTTGCTGCGTATAGATTCCCCAAGAGGCTTTAACAGCAATTTCCGGAATTATCCTATATGTTAAATTAACACGCGGTTCAAAAATATTATTACCTTCTCCAGATAAATAAATCAAATTAAATCTGGCTCCTATATCAGCGCCAAAATTACCATATCTTAGAAACTTATATTTTGCATAAGCTGTAATGCTTGAGCCTTTTTCTTCTAATGCTGATCTATTTCCTAAACTGCTTTTAACCGAAAGGTTAGTTTTGACATCTTTTATTTCCAGCCCCACGCCCAATTCATCGTTACTTTCGTAAACGTAGGAAAAATCTACATTTACGCTTACATCTTTTACTTCATTGGATTGAGGATTAGCTTGACTAAGATTTGGAACAACTTCTCCACTATATCCGCTGTAATATACCCCTAGTTCAAAAAACAGAGGTGAATCTATTCCTACATGCAGCCATTTAATTCCAAATGCACTTGTATTCCATTTATAATCTTCCTGTGAAAGATTTTCATATTCTAATTGATCCTGACTATTAAATCCAAAGAAGGTTAAATTTGAATTTTTTAATCCCGCAATATTTCTAAAATTTACTTTTGCAGAAAAATCATAAAAATCAATTGGCAGATGTTCATCATTTGTAAATTTATCTAAAATTTTATTTGAATGAACAATTCTTCCCGAGGCAACAAAAGAACCTTTTGATGAAATAGGGCCTTCAACGAAAAGCTTTCCTGTTAACATACTCATATTCACAATACTAGAATATTTTCTCTTATTTCCATCTTTTGTAACTATTTTCATTACTGATGAAATTCTGTTTCCACTTTCAGCAGTAAATCCTCCTTTATAAAACTCAACACCCTTAATAATTTCAGGATCAATAACACTAAACATTCCCAAAGCATGAAACGGATTATATATTGTTGCTCCGTTTAACAAAACCAAGTTTTGATCGCTTGATCCCCCCCTTACAAAATATTTTGCCGAAACATCGCCAGTGCTTTGTACCCCTGAAATGTATTGTAATGATCTAAAAACATCTGTTTCAACGCCCTGTGGTAAAGCTTCAAGTTGCTTTCCTGTTATTCTTACCAAACCAATATCTGTTGCATTTGATTTAACCACTCTATCTGCAACTTTTTCGACTGCTTCCATTTCAATCCCTAATGGAGTCAATTCTATATTTATACTTGTAACTTTATTAGGAAAAACTTTAACTTCTACTTTTTTTGTTTGATATCCGACAAAAGAAACAACAACTTTGTAAACATTGTTAGCTTTTAATGATGCCAAAACAAAATATCCCCGAGAATCAGTTACCGCCCCTCTACTTGTTCCTTCCAAAGCCACATTAGTATAAGGTAAAGCCTCACCTGATTCTTTATCAGTTACATATCCCCTAATTGTTCCTTTTGTCTGACAATAATAATTTTCCGATAGCCCTAGCAGAATTATCATAGTCAGTAATAATTTAATTATTTTCATTTATTCCTCTACACTCTATACAAATTAGCAGGTTAATTATTCAATTATGTCTCTGGGAGTATATCCCAAGGAACGCACATACTCAAAATCAAAATAAAAATTTGAATATTGACGATTAAAAGAACCAAAAAAGCCTTCACCGCCAGTGACATTAGAAAACGAAACTTGATCAATAGTTATTATACTATTATTACTCCCTGATGTAGATTCAATATATCTGGAAAGATTAACATCATAAGTCAAAATCTCCATAGAGATATACTTGATAATTATTTCAAATTTCTTTTCTCTGCCTTCACCTATCTTTCTTAACTCTCTGTCCAAAGCCATACCATCAATGATAAAAGAATTAACATTTCCCGGCTTATGGTAAACAGGTATTAACTCACCATTACGATTCTCATATCTCTGTGGTAAGGGGGCTTTGAACTGAACCAATTCTCCGTTTACAGGTTTTTCATAAACAATATTAGCTTTCAATATTTTGAAGTTTTCATCAAAGGTTTCCCACTTAACTATTACATCATCTCCATTTTCTGGATTAACTTTCCTGTTTTCCGGAAAATTATAAATACCTAATCTTTCCGGAACAGTTGTGACTGCACTTAGTCTGTCACCATTATCCATCAAAGCTTCCACTTCATATGTTTTACCAGAAATAATTTCAAAATCATTGTTTCGATAAATACCTAATTTTCCTCCCTTTATAATTGTATCAGAAACTTCAATTTCAGTGAAATGAAATTTTTTGATCTCTTCATCAAACCAGATTTTTACATCTGCATTTTGCACAGGGAGGTTTTCTGGCAAAATTGATTCAGCGGTTGGATAACTTTTAGCTACATTAATTAACTGTTGTGATATACCTGGTTCTAAAATACCAAGAAGAATGGTCTTTTCTCGAAATTCTCCGTTCGGCTCCACACTATCATCACAACTAGTTAAGAAGAATAGCAGAATAGCAGAAATGAAAATTTTTACTTTCATTTAGCCCTCGAATAATTTAGTTAATAAGATTGATTGTTATTTTCTCATAATGCACCTCTAGAGAATTCAAAATAACTTTTAGATCAGATTAATGCAACTAAAATTTATTTAATGGAATTTCTTTGTTATTTTTCGGGTGTGGATTTTAGTTGAATTAAATTTTGAGATTTATGGGATTAGTATATAATAAAATAAAATCGGAGTTTTCCATTTTTGCTCCGCAAGCAGAAAGAGTGGTTTTATGTATTTTTGAAAATGTATCAGATGACATTTTCAGAAGTTTTGATTTAGAAAAAGAGAAACCTGATTTATGGAAAGTTTGCATTGAAGAAAATCTTCTGGATAAATTTTATGCATATAAAATTATCCCGGGAAAATCTGAAGTTCCTTTTGATTCTCTTCCCTTTATTCTAGATCCTTATGCTGATTGTGTGTGTACTTATACGACTTATAAAAATCCGCGACGGGCAAAAATTGTTGAATCAGATTACAACTGGAAAACAAAATCTTTCTCTCCACCTAAAGCAGAAGATTTAATAATTTATGAAACTCATTTGCGCGATCTGACAATCGATCCTTCTGCAAAGGCTAAAGCTCCCGGCACGTACTCCGGGTTTGTTGAAAAAAAATCTGTGGGCGGATTAAATTATATAAAATCACTTGGCGTAAACGCCGTAGAGTTTTTACCCTTAATGGAATATGGCTATATGGAACTTCCATATAATCAGGAAAATTCTACAATAAAAAATACCTGGAATCCATACGAAAGAAATCACTGGGGTTATATGACAGCCAACTTTTTTTCTCCGTCTGCTTACTATTCTCTCACTGATAAAAAACTTCCAAAAGAAAAATGGATTGGTGATTCTGCCAGACAAATAAACGATTTCAAAAATGTAGTGGATGAATTACATTCAAATAACATTGCAGTTATTATGGATGTCGTTTATAACCATCTGTCTGAATATGAAACCGGAAACTTAAAAGAAATATCACGCGATTATTATTTCAGGACAAACGATCAAGGCTATTTGTTATCTGACAGTTTTTGCGGTAATGACTTAAAGTCAGAAAACTTCTATGTAAGAAAACTGATTCTTGACAGTCTGATATTTTGGATGAAAGAATATCAAATAGACGGCTTTCGTTTTGACTTGGGAAATATTATTGATGATGAAACGCTTAAATTAATTGTTGACGAGACAAGAAAAATAAATCCGGATGTTGTTTTAATTGCCGAACCCTGGGGCGGAGGTTACGCACCAACAAAGTTTTCCGACTTTGGATTTGCAAGCTGGAACGATAAATTCCGAAACGGAATAAAAGGAGAAAATCCGCAATTCGGGTTAGGCTGGATATTTGGTAAATGGTACGGGAATAATAATTTTCACTCAATCCAAAATTATATTACCGGAACAATTGTCGATTCACACAACGGATTGTTCAACGAACATTTTCATTCGGTAAATTACCTTGAAGCTCACGATGGTTATACGCTGAGCGATTTTATTCGTCTGGCCCTTAAAGATACTTTTGAAAATGAGAAAATTTATGACATAGATTCACATACAAAACTTTCTGATAAACAGTTAAAAATTAATAAACTTGCCGCTCTTATTCTTTTTGTCTCAAAGGGAATTACAATGATACATTCGGGACAAGAATTTGCAAGATCAAAAGTGATTTATGATAACCCTGAAATTGAAGATGAAAATGTTGGACAACTGGATCATAACAGTTATGAAAAAGATAACCCGACTAACTGGATAAACTTTGATCACGCGGCTATCAATTCAGAATTACTTGATTATTATAAAGGGTTAATCTCATTCAGAAATAAATTTCCTGAAATAAAATCTTCTGCTAAAGAGGCATATACATTTTACAACATAGCTTATACAAAATTAGCTTTCGGCTTTGAAATTTCCTCGGCAAAGAGAAACTTATTTGTGGTATTAAATGCAGATCCTACTTTAACTGCCCATTTTGATTTACCGGAAGGAAACTGGAAAAAATTAATTACTCCTCAAGAAGCAGGTGAAATTTCTCAAGGAGTAATTAATAAAAAATTATCTGTGGCACCAACATCCGGTTATGTTTTGCTGTCACTTAAATAAAGCACTTTTTAAGGATTTATCAATTGCAGCTTTTAACGCACTGATGTTTACCGGTTTTGTAAAAACGTGTTCAATTCCTAATTCCAGATAATCTTCTGATATAGATTCGTTCACATCACTACTTAAAACTATCACCTGCGGTTTGTATCCTTCTTTTAAACTCAGGTGTTTTACAAAATCGTAACCGCTCATTTCCGGCATGTTATGATCCGTAATAACAAGCACAGGTTGATTGATTTCAATTTCGTCCAAAGCTTCACGTCCATTTTCAGCTTGTATAATATTGTAATCAGGAATTATACTTTTCAGCAGTTTAACATATAAAAGTCTGTCGGTTGTAACATCATCAACAAGTAAAACATTACTTGAAGAAACAGGAATTGTAAACTTAAATTCGGAACCATTTCCGTAATCACTTTCTACCCAGATTTTCCCGCCATGTTTTTCAATAATTTCTTTACAAAGTGAAAGGCCCAATCCGCTTCCTTTTTCACCTGATGTTCCGGCTAATGTAAATTTGGAATCTATATTAAAAAGTTTATCAATATTTTCAGGTTTAATTCCTGTTCCGGAATCTTTTACCGTAAAAACAATTTTCTTTTCCGTTGCTTTTGGTTCGGCAGAAATTGTTATGCTGCCTCCTGAATTTGTAAACTTAACTGCATTTGAAATAAGATTATTAAGCACCTGCATTAACAATCCTTCATCTGCATGAATAATCATTCCATCTGAAATATTTTCAGTTAAATTTATATTTTTCTGAATCGCAGCGCCTTTAATCATTTGGATCGTTTTACCTGCAAGCGTTTTTGCATTAAGTTTACCCGGCGTAAAACTTATTCTTCCTGTTTGAAGTCTTGTCCAGTCAAGCAGCGAATTCACAAGTGCAAGCATATTTTGAGAAGATTCTCTAATAAACTGTACATATTCAATCTGACGTTCCTGTTCCATTTCCGGATCATCAAGAAGTAAATCTGTAAACCCTAAAATAGAACTGAAAGGTGTACGCAAATCGTGTGAAATTATAGAGATAAATCTGTCTTTGGTTTCATTTAACTCTTTCAGATTTTGCGCTGATTTTTTAAAATTTTCTTCAGCTTTTTTTGCCACGGTAATATCACTTACAATTCCGTAGGTTTTAATAATTTCACCTTCCAGATTACGTTTGACCGTAATTTTGTTTTGTATCCAGACAGTATTTCTTTCGGAAGTTAAAATTCTGTATTCCAGACAATCATAATTTTTAGCATCACTTCTGAACAATCTTTTCATTTTTGCAAAGACTGCCGACATATCATTCGGGTGAGTAATTCGGAACCAGGAAAATGGTTCATCAATAAATTTTTGAGCATTATAACCTGTAATATTTTTTACAGCGTGGGTAACAAAAACAGTTTGTAACCTGCCGTTAATTCTTTCTGCAGTCCACATAAACTCATTTATGTTTTCCGTAATCGATCTGTATTTTTCTTCTGAATCTTTTAATGCCTGCGCAGCTTTTTTTTGCTCGGTGATGTCTCTGAATAAAATTACTATATGTTTCTTTTCTTCCGAAGTATAGCTGTTAACCGAAGCTTCGGCAAAAAATCCTTCACCTGATTTTTTCTTGCCCGTATAAGAGAAAATATCGGGAGCGGAACCATCTTTTTCCAGTTCCTGAATATATCTGGCAAATTTTGCAATATCTTTATTTGCAACAAAATCGAGCGGATCTAAATTTAAAATTTCGATAACAGAATCATATCCAAAAATTTTTGCAAAAGAATCATTTGCCAGAATGATTTTTCTGTTAACGATAATAGCAATTCCATCTTGAGATGCTTCAAAAACCGAACGCGTAAGCAGCAGATCTTTTTCAGCTTTTTTCTTTGCCGTGATGTCGGTTAAAATTGCATTATAATGTAGTATGTCATTGTTAAAATCATTTACACTGCTGATGTTTACAAGAAAGTATAAAGGCTTTCCGTTTTTATTTACAAGCGGAAATTCATTTTCTGATATGGAACAATCTTCAAGTGAATTGATGTTATTCAGTTTTTTATATTCTGAATCAATCAAATCGATGAACTTTAATTCTTTTAGTTCATTTGAAGAAAAGTCAGTTATTTTTCTGAATGCCGGATTTGCATATTCAATAAATCCGTCTTTGGATATTGTACAAATCCCTTCATTTGAATTAGTAATAATATTCCTGAATTTCTCTTCTGATTTTCTTAATTCACTTTCTATTTTTTTTCTTTCAGAAATATTTGAACAAAGAATAACTATAGCAGAATCACCTCCTCTTACATATCCCATTTTTATCAGAATATGTTCTTCTGTGATTGTATCTGCTTTATTAAACTTTAGCTCACTTTCCCAAATTTCATTTTCAATTAAATCTTTTTTTATGTTTTCAAAAGTTGTGGTATCAAGAGAATCGATTACTTTGCCGATAAATTTTCCAAAGACTTCACTTTTACTTTTCAAAAATAATTTTGATGCAGCATCATTCCAGAAAACAATTTCCCCTTCTGTGTTAACATTAATTACTGCGTCAACAATTTTGGATGTTATTTCCTGATACTGTCTCAGCTCGGCAAGTTCTTTTTCAACTTTCTCCCTACCTTCAACATTTTCAGAATCTATATCAAGTAGAACTCCAATATATTCAAGTACATCGGCATAATTAAGAAGAGGAATAAACTTGAGTTTGAGAACATATTCTTGTCCGTTAATAATAACACTTAACTCTTTAAAAATTGTTTCTTTATTTTTCTTCAACTCATCAACTGAATTGAAAATTTCTTTTTTAATGCTTTCTGGAAAAGATTCGGCGAGCAGACTATTTTTCTCCCAGATGATTTTTGCTTTTTCATCCGAAGAAGCTTCCGGCACAAATCTTATAACTCCGTCAACATCTGTAATTACAAAATACTCAGACAAGCCTGAAAAAATATTTGAAAAATAACCGGCATCGAATAAGAGTTTACTCTTTTGATTTTTTTCAAATTTTATATCTTCTAATAAGATTATACCACCGTTAAAACTTCCTCCTGAAAAATCTGAAACTCCTTTCAAAATGATCGAAATTTCACTTCCGTCAAGAACCGTAATATTATCTATCTGTTTTTCAAAACTGATTCCCCGTTTTAGTTTTTCCAGCTCTGCCGAAATATCAACGTGTTTGAAAAGATCTATTCGGAAAAGATCTTCTCCAATCAAATCGGTGTAAAGCTGGTTTAACACATTAAATCTGTAAAAATTATCATTTACAAAACAGATCTCGCCATTTTTATCGATAATAAGTATACCTAAAGGAATTATCTGAAAAAGCGGGTTATCGGAAAATCGAATATCGGATAGGTTATTTGAATCGGATCTATTCATCAGGAGCCTTAATTCAGTTTGATAATTAAACAATAAAATATAAGAAATATTAAAACAATGCTCATAACTTTTCTCATTTTCCTGAAAATGCCCAGAAAAAAATTTAATAGATATATTTTTATCGAGAAAAATTTCTTGGAAAAATTAAAAAAAGTTTATATATTAGTAATGCAATTTGACAATGTTCTTAGAGCCGACAGGTAGTCAGCTAAAATTTGTTTCAAGGTTCGGATACAATTATACCTGCGGCTCAGTTATGATTATTAAAGTTTTAATATAAATTTTTATTCCATTTTTGGCTCAATACTATGCTCCCCCATAGTGAGTCAAAATCTCATTCTATTACTCTCTTTTTATTTTATTATGAGTGGACCATCCCCGGTCCACTTTTTTATTTTAAACGTCTAAGGTTTTATAAATTTCGGTAAGTATCTGTTTTGTTGCGCCAACATTGCTTTTTACATACTCTTTTGCAATTTCCCCGGCTTTGATTCTTTTTTCATCGTATAAAAACAGACTTCTGATTGTCTTATAGGCATTTTTTTTGTTTTTTATAACAAATCCGCCTTCTTTTTCGGCAAGATATTGTGCTTCTTGCGAGTTTTCAATTTTGGGTCCGTAAATAACCGGAATGCCGTAAACTGCAGGTTCCAGCACATTATGAATTCCCTGTTTGAAACTTCCGCCCACATAAGCAGCATCAGCGTAGCAATAAAGTGTGAGTAAAATTCCGATTGAATCTATCAAAATAATTCTTTCCCCTTTATAATTATTCATTAAAGAAAAACGAATTGTCGCGAAATCTTTACTTAATGTATTTTCAAGATCTTCAAGATGCGAAACTGTTGGTTCGTGAGGAACCACAATTAAAATTAGATCTTCATCTCTCAGCAATATCTTTTTCATTGCCGGAAGCACGATGTTTTCGTCGGCTTCCCAGGAGCTTCCCATAACAAAAACTTTTTTACCGCCAAAAACTCCGTCACGAAAAAGTTTTTTACTTCTCGCATCTATACTTTTTTGGTAAACTCTGTCAAAACGTGTATCGCCTACAGCCTTAAGTTTAGATTCTTCAATATTAAAATCGAGAAAGCTGTTTAGATCTGAGTCTGAGATTGTTAAAATTCTTGAGAGTTTGTTATAGATAAATTTATGAAAGGATTTGAGGTAAGGTAATTTTCTGGCTGAGTTTCCGCGCATTGTTGCATCAACCAAAAATGTCGGGATATTCATTTTATCGAGCTGCAAAATGATATTCGGCCAAATATCGTATCTCATTATCACTGCAATATCTGGTTTAACTTGATTTAAGAAACGGCGCGTTCTGAATTTTGTATCTACCGGAATGTATGAAATAATATCTGCAAAAGGATATTTTACAGAATTTTCATACCCGGAAGGTGAAAAAAATGTAATAACTACATTTACATCTTTTGTTTCTTTTAACTTCTGAATAATTGGTTTAGCTTGTTCAAATTCTCCCATTGAGGCCGAATGAAACCAAACCATTTTTTTCGATTTGTCAAGATCTGCCATATTGATTATCAAATTTTCAAATATTTTTTTTCTGGCAGTGAGTCCGCGCTTTACTTTTTTGTTAAAGAGCGCCATAATGCGAAAAACGACATTAAGCAGCGGGAGAATTATAAAATCGTATATTAAAAATCCTAGTTTGATCATATTCTGTCTAAAAATCTTTCAACTTTATTAATTACCAGTTCAGGTGTAAGTTCCATCATACATTTGAAATGTTTTTTCGGACAAGCATCTTTTCCGATGTGTGAACAGGGTCGACATTTCAAATTTTCATTTTCAATTAAAAGGCTGTCACATTTATATGGTTCAAAACCAAATTCTTTAACAGTTGAACCAAAAATTGCAATTAGCGGTTTATTTAGTGCAGAAGCGGTGTGCATCATTCCTGAGTCATTACAGATCAGTAAATCGCAATGACGCATTCCGTCGGCAAGTTTCAGCAGTTCATCGTTGTTTGCAAGGTTGATTGAATCTTTAACATAAATGGAAACATATTTGCAAAGATCGATATCATCTTTTCCGCCAAATAACAGTACGGTATAGCCAAGTTCGTTTAGTTTTTTCCCGAGTTCAATAAAATATTCTATCGGCCACATTTTGGTGATATGTTTTGTGCCGGGACAAATACCAATATATTTTTTTCCGGGAGGAAGTTTAATTTCCTGAAATTCTTTCGGGAAATGAATTTCGGGGGACTTATCATCCAGTTGAAGATCTTCAATTCCCGTAACATATTTTTCAGAAACGCGTAAATAGTTTTTGAGTCGGTTAATCTTAAACTTAACCAGCATAAAACGTTTTACTGAGCTTTTTTTATACTTTACAACACTTGTCCGCAACGATTTACAGATTTTTTTACTTCTTTTATTATTCTGCAAATCAATTACAAGATCATATTTATTTTCGTTTAACGAAAGAAGAAGAGATCTAATCTCTTCTTCTTTTTTACTATAATAAAATATATTGTCAATATTTTGATTGTACTTTATTGCATCGCCAAATTCAGGTTTTACAACAAAATCTATACTAGCTTCAGGATACTGCTCTTTTATAGCTCTTACAACAGGCGTAGTTAAAATAACATCGCCAAGAGAACTTAATCTGATGACCAGTATTTTTTTCTTTCCAGCAATTTTCATAAGTTTAGGCATAATTTTCAAACCGGAAATTTACTAAAAAATATCGAACTTAATTATAAATTTTTACTACTATTAATCGCCGCAATCAGCTTCTATAATAAACTTTTCTGCCAAATCTACAAGTTCTTTACTTCCAATATAGACAGGCGTTCTTTCGTGCAAATAAGAAGGTTCGAGATCCAGAATTCTTTTTCTTCCGTTACTTGCTTTTCCGCCGGCTGCTTCAACAATAAATGCCATTGGATTACATTCATATATTAATCTCAATTTCCCTTCCGGGCGTTTTTTGTCGCGAGGATAAATAAATATCCCGCCATAGATAAGATTTCTGTGGATATCAGCAACCATAGATCCAATATACCGCGCAGTGTACTGATCTTCATCTCTGTCAGTAGCATCCTGAAGATATTTAATAAAGTTTTTTAATCCCTGATGCCAATATTTATAATTTCCTTCATTCAGACTGTAAATTCTTCCGTTTTCAGGAATTCTGATATTTTCGTGCGAAAGTAAAAACTCTCCCACAGAAGGATCAAGCGTAAAACCGTGAACTCCTTCACCTGTTGTATACACAAAAATTGTACTCGATCCGTATAAAATATATCCGGCAGCTACCTGTTCACTTCCAGATTGCAGACAATCCTGAAGGTCGCCGGCTTTTCCGTTTGGAGTCTTCTTTTTATAAATAGAAAATATGGTTCCAATACTTACATTTACATCTATGTTCGATGAACCATCAAGCGGATCGAACAAAACTATATATTTACCAGCTTCGTCACCTTTTGGCATTCTGATTAAATCATCTTCCTCTTCAGAAGCAAGCGCTGCAATCAGACCAAAATAATCCATCGATTTTGTAAAAATGTCATTGGCATAAATATCGAGTTTTTTTACCTGCTCACCCTGAACATTAACATCTCCGGTGTAGCCAAGTATATCAACCAGACCAGCTTTGTTTACTTCGTTAGAAACGATTTTTGCCGCAACCGCCAGATTGGTTAATATTGCAGACAATTCACCTGTTGCTTCCGGATATTGCCTCTCCTTTTCCAGAATGAAACGGTCAATCGTCTTAAACTTACTTAAATGTTGCATATCCTCTCCTGTCAGGAATTTACTTCCTGTTCTTTGTACTGTAATTGGTATAATTTGTAGTAAATACCGCCGTTCTCCAACAGCTCTTTATGAGTACCTTGTTCGCGCAACTCTCCTTTGTGCATAACAAGGATTTTATCAGCATTTTTTATAGTAGATAATCTGTGTGCAATCACAATTGAAGTCCTGTTTTCAAGTAATTTTTCAATTGCTTTCTGAACCAGAATTTCTGTTTCCGTATCAACGCTCGATGTTGCCTCATCCAGAATTAATATTGTCGGATCAAACGCAAGTGCCCTTGCAAATGAAATTAACTGTTTCTGTCCGACACTCAGACTGCTTCCTTTCTCTTTTACTTCTGTATCATACTTTTCAGGAAGCGCTTCTATAAACTTTTCTATTCCCACGGTTTTTGCCGCTGCTTTCATTTTTTCTTCTGTAATCTCTTCCGAACCAAGAGTGATATTTGATTTTATATCACCAGAGAAGAGAAATACATCCTGCAGAACCGTAGATACATATTTTCTTAATTCTCTTTTATCCAGTTCCGAAATATCAACTCCGTCAAGTTTAATTTTTCCTTTCTGGATATCGTAAAACCGGTTAAAGATATTTATAACGCTTGTTTTTCCGGCTCCTGTTGCGCCAACAATTGCAACTGTTTCACCCGGATTTATAGAAAATGAAACATCTTTCAGAACATATTCATCTTCGTTGTATGCAAACCATACATTTTCAAAATCTATTTTCCCGGCAACATTTGAAAGTTCTTTCGGATTTTCAGGATTTTTCACCAACTGATCATTATCAAGAAGTTTGAAAATCCTTTCGGAAGAAGCCATTGCAGTCTGCATAATATTATATTTTTCAGATAAATCTCTAATCGGACGGAAAAACATTTCCGTGAACATAATAAATGCAAAGAGATCACCTATTTTTAAGCTCTCCTGCAAAACTTGTCCGCTGCCATACCAGATAATCATCGCAACCGCAATTGAGCTTAAAATCTCAACTACCGGATAAAATACAGCATAGTAAAACACAGAATCAACATTAGCTTTTCTGTAATCGGAATTTATATCGGCAAATTTTTTCTTTGCTGTTTTCTCTTTTCCAAAAAGCTGAACAATGTGCATTCCGGAAATGTGTTCCTGCATAAATGAATTTAATCTTGCCAGATGAAATCTCACATTACGATAAGATTCACGGGCTTTTTTTCTAAATACAAATGTTGCATAAATCAACGCAGGTAAAACAGCAAGTGTAACCAGTGAGAGATCC
>JBGRQB010000114.1:0-14004 GCA_041725875.1 Rhodothermaceae bacterium | reverse complement strand
TTTGACAAAAACTTCGGCTGTCTTTTTCCTCGCTAAAAATTGCTAACGTTCGGCTGAACAAAAACAACTTGCCATCTTTCAGATGGCTTCAAGCAGTTTTTGTTCTTCACGCCTCCGTTCATCAATTTTCTTTACGCTCAGAAAAAGATGCCGGGCGACAAACTATATCGAGTAACAAACCAGTCAGGTGCCTGAGTGATCCGGCGAAGTGTTACACGAAGCCGGATTGTACCGAAGGCACATTTTAAGCTCTTCAAATAAAAATTTGCAATTTAAATTCTTTAGGTGCATATTTGCAGAAACGATTAACCTTTAAATTTATCCTGTGAGGTAAGAAAGGAAATGACCAAAGATAACTGCACGCAAAATACTACGAAATTTTACATAAAACTAATAAAAGGGACCTCCACGGCAAGCCTGCCTAGGAGGATTTTTTGTATATGAAGGTAAAAGCAACTATAATCGACGAGCAGGGAATAAACCGTTCTGTAACGCGTTTAGCCCATGAGATCCTTGAACATAACAAGGGATCTGAAAACATTGTTGTAATCGGTATGAGAACCAGAGGTGAGTTTCTGGCAAACAGAATTCACGAAAAAATCAAAGAGATTGATAATTCAAGTCCCGAACTAGGTGTTTTGGATATTGGTCTTTACCGCGATGATTATGCCACAAATATCAATCAGGAAATTTCTGTAACTGAAATCCATTTTGATATTGCAGACAAAGATGTAATTCTTGTTGACGATGTTCTTTATTCTGGAAGGACAGTAAGAGCTGCAATGGATGCACTTATGGATTTAGGCAGACCCAAAACAATTCAGTTCTGCGCGCTTGTAGATCGCGGACACCGACAATTACCAATTAAAGCAGATTATGTAGGTAAAAGTATTCCTACATCCATCAACGAATCTGTAAAAGTGAAAATGAAAGAAGTTGATGGAGAAGATTCAGTGTATTTAGTAGACTTAACGGAAGAATAAAATATGAGAGAGACCAAAATGTTATCTAGCCGACACCTTCTCGGATTACAGGGAGTTCCGAAAGAAGATATTCAGTTAATACTTGATACCGCAGTTACTTTCAGAGAGATATTGGACAGACCTGTAAAAAAGGTTCCGACACTTAAAGGAAAAACTGTAGTAAATCTTTTCTTTGAAAATTCCACAAGAACCAGATTGTCATTTGAATTAGCTCAAAAAAGACTTTCTGCAGATGTAATGAATTTTTCAACTTCAACAAGCAGTACCAAAAAAGGGGAAACATTTAAGGATACTGTAAGAAACATTGAAGCAATGAAAATTGATATGATTGTTGTTCGTCACGAATCAGCAGGTGTTCCGAAATTCTTAACTGAAATAAGTGATGCCAATGTAATTAACGCTGGTGACGGTCGCCACGAACATCCAACACAGGCTTTACTTGATATGTATTCAATTAGAGAAAAGCTTGGCAGACTTGAAGGCTTAAAAGTTTGTATTGTGGGAGACGTTGCTCACAGTCGTGTTTCACTTTCAAATATTTACGGTTTACAGGCAATGGGAGCCGAAGTATCACTTTGCGGTCCTGCCACAATGATGCCGAAAAATATTGAAAAACTTGGTGTAAAAGTTTTTCACAGTATTGATGAAGCAATTGATTACAATGATGTGCTTAATGTAATGAGAATACAGCTTGAAAGAGGAACCGGATCTTCAATCCCTTCTCTTAGAGAGTATCACCAATATTTTGGTGTTACAAATGAAAGAATGCAAAGACACAATAAAGATATTTTAATACTTCACCCTGGTCCGATAAACAGAGGTGTGGAAATTTCCTCGGAAGTTGCTGACGGTCCTAACCAGATTATTCTTCCGCAGGTAACAAATGGTGTTGCCGTAAGAATGGCAATTCTTTATTTATTAGGTACTCAAAACTAACTTGTCAGGTGAAAAATGCAAATACTATTAAAAGGATTAAATATATTAAACCCTGCACAGGGGTTAAACGAAAAGGCGGACCTTCTGATAGAAGATGGCATTATCCGTAAAGTTGGTAATGTTACTGAAAAAGAAGCTAAAGATGCCGAAGTATATAACTTTGAAAATAAATACTGCTCTCCGGGTTTTCTTGATATGCACGTTCATTTGCGTGAACCGGGAAGAGAAGATGCAGAAACTGTTGAAACAGGCTGTAATGCAGCAGCAGCAGGCGGTTTTACAGGTGTGGCTTGTATGCCAAATACAAAACCGGCTACAGATTCAGCTGCAATTGTAGAGCTTATAAAAGCCAAAGCAAGAACTCATCTTGTAGATGTTTACCCTGTGGCAGCTGCTACTGTTGAAAGAAAAGGTGAATCTCTTGCTCCAATGTCAGAATTAATGGAAGCCGGTGCAGTTGGCTTTTCTGACGATGGCACTTTAATAAAAGATGCCGCAATTTTAAGAAATGTAATGGAATATGCTTCAATGTTTGATGCTCCTGTAATTGAACATTGCGAAGATGAATCTCTTGCCGGCGGACATATGAACGAAAGCTTTGTTTCAACACAGCTTGGCTTGCCTTCAATTCCTACAATTGCCGAAGATCTTATTGTTGCAAGAAACATAATTATGGCTGAATATACAGGTGCAAGATTTCACGTTGCCCACATTAGTTCAAAAAGATCTGTTGAAATGGTAAGAGAAGCCAAAGCAAGAGGTGTAAAAGTTACTGCAGAAGTTACTCCTCATCACTTTACTTTTACCGATGAAGCATTAAAATCATTTGATACAAATCTGAAAATGAACCCTCCGTTAAGAGGAAGCGAAGATGTTGAAGAAATGATTGCGGGGCTTGCAGATGGTACAATCGATTGTATTGCATCTGATCACGCACCACACTCAATTGAAACAAAAGATGTTGAGTTTATTTACGCTCCTAACGGAATTATTGGTCTGGAAACAGCTTTAGGATTAGCAGTTTCAGAACTTGTTAAAAAAGATCATCTTACTCTTGAACAATTAGTTGATAAATTTGCAGTTAATCCAAGAAAAATTCTTAGTCTTCCTGTTCCTGAAATTAAAGAAGGTGAAGCAGCAAATCTTACAATTTTTGATCCTGAAGAGATCTGGACTGTAGAAGTTTCCAAATTCAAATCAAAATCAAAGAATTCTCCTTTTGACAAACGATTGTTAACTGGTAAAGCTGTTGCAGTTATTAACAAAAACAGAATGTATCATAACGATAAATATACAGATATCTAGTTTTCATATAAAAGTGTCCACCTTTGTATACAAAAGGGGACACTTTTACTTTTCTTCATAACTAAACCTCCCATTTTTATCTAAAAACGACAAATTTAACTTTGGCACTTTCCTTGAATTAAGAAAGAAAACAATTTTTAGGAGTTAGAGATGAAAAAGATATCAAGATTACTATTAGCAGCATTAACATTAAGTGTGTTAGTTATTACAGGCTGTAATGATGATAGTCCTACAAAAGTAATTATTAAACCGGAAGCCCCGAGAAATGTTTATACCGTAACTGGTGATCGTCAGGTAGATATTTTTTGGGATCATTTATATAAAAATGAAATCGACTATTACAGAGTATTTGTAAGTACAGATAATAATAAATTTGATTATATAGGAAAAACAAACGGATTTTCATTTTTGGATAATGCCACAGAAGTGAAAAACGGAGTAAAATATTATTATGCTGTTACAGCTGTTGGATTTAACGGTGCAGAAAGTGATTTAAGTAAAGAAAATGCTTATAGTACTCCAAGAGCGGAAGGATTTGGTGCAATTGTACATGATTACAAAAAGTATGAAGATGGAGATTTTGGTGGATTCAGTTTTTTAACAGGATTTGAGTTAGATTATCTGAGTTTCGATGCTGATTTTTTCTTTGATTATGACGCTGATATGGGGAAATTTTACGTGAATGTTTGGAACCCTTCAAGTATTGCGGATATGGGATTAACAAATAATATTAATGATATTGCAGAAGCACCGGAACTTTCCAGTAACTTGTGGAGTAAAAGCAAGATCACTACCGGAGATTATGAGTTCTTTTATACTGAAGCAAAAGTGAATCACACATACGTAATTCATATATATAATACCAATCCTGATTATAAAGCAGATAATTATGCAAAAATAAGAATTACTGAAATTGGTAATGACAAGTTAGTTTTTGATTGGGCTTATCGGGATGTTTTAGGAAATTATGAGCTTGAAAAAAGAACAATGGCTAACAAAAAACGTTCAATCGGTAGCTTAAAATTCAAAAGAAATTAGTCCTAATTAGTTATATAGTTAAGTGAAAGGCATCTTCCCATCGGGGAGATGCTTTTTTATTACATTTTAGCTATCTTTTATTTTTTAATGCCCAGAAGTTTCAGACTTTATAAATGATAATTTTCTCACTTTAACTTTCGCAAATTTATTAATACAGATAAATATAAAATTTCAAAACCCTCGTTTTTTTTATTGAGCTTTTTGTTAATAGTTATTGCCGGATTATATATCTATAATCCCTTTCATCTTGGGTATGATGACAAAGAATGGGAATCTATTTTATGGGAAAATGAAAGGAAAATAGAGGATAATGTATCAGAGTTTTTTACTGATATTCAAAAAGAGATAATCGTTGTTCTCAATGAAATTAAAACCGCGGTAACCTCAGACAGCACGTCGCAAAAGCAAAATTCGCTACTGTCACTTATCAACAATGTTAAATATGATCAATATAATATCTCAATTTATAAGGATCGCAGAATTTTTGCCTGGACTGACAATAACAATGAGAACCGCAGCAGATTAAAACTGGAAAATTATGAGTTAAATGAGGTTCACTTCAGACACACAGATCTTTTTACAAATCTGTGCGTTATAGATACGGTTCACAGATACCAGATTATGATCAGCAAACCGGTTGAAAAATATTATGTACTGGAAAATGAATACTCATATGCTGTCAGTCTATCGCAAATGTTTAACACTAAGTTTAATACATTTTTCAAAATAAACTATTATCCTGAAGCAAAAATAAACAATAATAAAACTCGTCATTCCTTTGAAATTTTGAACAACTTTAATAATAAAATTGGTGTGGTTACATTTAATAAGCTCAACAGAGATAGAGAAATGAAACTGCACGAATCGGAACACAAAAGTGTAAATGGAATTATGTGGGTTGTTTTTCTGATTGCTGTCGGGATTTCCTTTAGAAAACAGTTTGTAGATCTTGGTAGTAACGGACTTAAATATTTCGTGACTTTTATTTACGTCTTTTTACTCAGATATCTTCTCTATTATTTTAAACTTCCGGCAGAGTATGTTTCAGGGTGGCTGACAGATACAAGTTTCTTTTCATCGCTGTTTGCTTATGGGATTGTAAGCACACCACTTGAACTATTGATTACAATAGGATTTTTACTGTTTCTTGCGCTTCTGGGTTTTAAGTACTCTCTTGAGTTTTTCAAAACAAGTGACAGAGAGATTCAACCGGTTTATTTTATTATATCAGCATTTATTTTGTTTATCTACCTGGCTTCTTTAAGAGGATTGGGAGCAACTATAAAAAGTGTGATATTTGATTCATCACTTCTCTATTTTGATACAACCGCACTTTTACCAGATCTGCCGGCAGCAATTATGCACATTAATGTTCTGGCATTTGGTTTCTGTTCAATAATATTTTCAATTACACTTCTGGTTCTGATTTTAACACTTTTCAAAAAGAAAATAAATTTTCTGAATCTGACAATAATCTTTTTGATAATTCAGACTGCCGGAATAATTTATGACATAACGCAAACTGAACCTCAGGGAACTCCTTTTTTACGTGTTGCATATATCTTACTTACGTTTGTTCTGACAGTAGTTCTACTTAACAGAGAGAGAATAAGAAAAACTTATTATGTGATATTTCTTTTTTCTGCATCGTTTGTAACAATTAATCTTCTGAACTATTATAACAACGAGCTTGAAAAACATACCCTGAAAAAAGCTGCCAGAGAATTTACTGCTCCTGATAAATAAATGGTAAAAAAACTTATAACTCAGGTATTTGAAAAAGCCAAAGAAGAGCTTCTGGATGAAAATCTTTATATAAATGAAGAAATAAATTTTAACGCATATTCATTTATTGTCTGGAGCAATAGTGTCCTTCACAAAAATTCAATGAGCAGTAAGGTTGCGTTCTATAACAAAAACAAATCGCTAATGGGGGATTTTCGTTATAAATATGATTTCCCCTCTAAAGATACTTTGCGTATGCGCAGCTTTTCTTTTAGAAACGGAGAGATAAGATTTGACGAACCTTCCAGACGAAACAGAAAAGTGATAAGAGGAGTAATGCCTATTTATCACGAAAATGATGTGGAAGGTTATCTGGTTATAAAGGTCAATTACGGACTGGCAAAAACAATTTTCAAAAGAGCACCCAGATTTTTAAGCGATTTGAAATCGACATACAAATCACCGGTTAATCTCAGAGAGTTGAAGATTTTTGCATTTGAAGATAAAAAACTGAAAAATGTTTTTGGGGATATTTATCCCGGATTAACAGTACAGAAAGAGATTTTGTCGCTCGATTTTTCCAAAGATAAATCAATATGGAGAAATCTGGAGTTTGGCGGAAGTTCTTACAATACTTATATACTTAAATACGGAGAGGCAAATGAAGACAAAATTTTGGTGCTGGCTCTGTTAAAGAAAGGTTTAACACGAAATATTTTCGATTTCTTCAAAATATTTTTCGTTCATACATTTTTTATTTTTGTTATTGTTCTGCTGATGCTGCTGATAAACATCAAACAAGGCAGAAGTTATAAATATAGTTTTAAAACACAGCTTTTAATTTCATTTCTGGTGATCTCCATAATTCCGCTTATTTTTCTGGCTGTTTATTTCAGAGATTTACAGGATGAAAAAAACACCTCGGCAATTTTTTACAAATTAAAGAAACGTGCTGTTTCTGTTGAAAATTTTATAAATGCCAAACTCGAAGTAAGTGAAAAATCGCTTAAAGAAATTTCTGATATGGCATCTACAGATTTGGGAATTGAGTTTAATGTTTATGAAGAGGATCATCTTGTTTATACTTCTTATCCGGAGTATTTCCAGACCGGATTATTCCCCGATAAACTAAATCCCGTGGCTTTCAAAAAACTGGTTCTGGAAGGATACAATGAATTTGTTAACATTGAAAAAGTTGACGATATGGAATATAATTCGTTCTATTACTACGGAAATATCGGCGGAACGTATTACATTCTGAAAGTAAATGATATTCTCAACACATACCTTATTCCAATGTCGGGAACCGAGATAGATATTTTCTTATTTGGGAGTTATTCCTTTGCAGCAATATTAATTGTAATTTTCAGTACAATTATTGCAAATCAGATTTCCCAGCCAATCAGAAAACTGACCGAAGCCACAAAATCGGTTGCAGGCGGAGATCTTGATCTTGAGCTTTATCAATACTCAAGAGGAGAAGTAAAAGAACTTGTTGACGGTTTTAATACGATGATAAAGGATCTCAGACAGAGTCGGCAGGAACTTGCAGAGGTTGAAAGAGAAACGGCCTGGAAAGAGATGGCAAGACAGGTGGCACACGAAATTAAAAATCCTTTAACACCAATGAAGCTTGCAGTGCAGCAGCTTGTAATTGCACGTAAAGATAAATCACCAAAGTTTGAAGATATATTTAACAAAGTAACAAAAACATTTGATCAGCAGATAGATACATTAAGAAACATTGCCGACGAGTTTTCAAATTTTGCGCGAATGCCTGAGCCTAACAGAGAAAAAATAGATATTGTAAAAATTGCCAATGACGCAGCTAACCTTTATGTTGATGACAGAGCCGAAGTAAATGTTGTAACTGAGCTTGATAAATGTTTTATTACGGGCGACGAAGATCAGCTTAAACGCACAATGATTAATATGGTGCGTAATTCAATTCAGGCAAGTTCCACACAGATAAAAATTGAAGTTTTGCAGAATGACAAAAGTTGTATAAAAATCTCTGATAACGGAAATGGTATTCCTGATAATATCAGAAAGAAAATTTTTGATGCAAATTTTACCACAAAAGTTGAAGGTATGGGACTCGGTCTGAATATGGCCAAAAGATTCATCAATAAAATTGGCGGTGAAATTAAAATTGAAAAAAGTGATAACAGCGGAACAATCTTTATTATAAAATTTCCCAAGGTAAATTAATGGAATTAACCTCATTTCAGAAAAAAGCTCTGGATTATTCCAAACATATTTCTCTTACTGCAAATGCCGGTTCAGGTAAAACTTTTATCTTATCAAAAAGATATGTTGAAATTGCCTGCACCGAAAATATAAATCTGAATAACATAGTTGCAATTACCTTTACGGAAAAAGCAGCAAGTGAACTTTATAAAAGAATTTCAAAAGAGATAGATGAAAAATACTCTGCTTCTGCCGAAGCCGGGGAAAGGAGAAAGCTTAGTAAAATAAGGAGACAGCTGGTCTCGGCAAACATTTCTACCATTCACTCATTTTGTATCAGTATTTTGAAAGAACATCCGCTTGAAGCCGGAATTGATGCAAATTTTCTGCCTATTGATCCGGTGATGTCAAAAGAACTGATTGAACTGAGTATCAATGAGTTTGTAAATAAAAATCTTGGTGAAGAGGGTGACGAAAACTTAAAAGAACTTCTGCGAATTTTTGGTTCCAAAAGCTTGTTTGCCTCCAAAGTTTTTAGTCTGATTGAAAAAAGAAAAAAAATAGTTGCTCTGGCAGAAAATCTCTATACTAAATCAATTGATGAAATAGCGAGTTATTTTCACGATACATTTGATCAATTCTTTTCAGAAATATTAGATGAAAATTTTGAAGAGTTTATTTATAGTCTTGCCAGGATAAATGACAAAGTACTTGGAGATAAATCTGACAATACATTTGCTTTGGAAGTTGTTCCGTTGTTGACAAAATTGAAAAACGTGACAGAAGTAAATGAAAAGTTTTTAATTTTAACTCAAATTATGGAACAGGCTTTTACAAGAGACCTTACCGTAAAAGCAAGAGGCTATTTAAAAAAGCAGTTTCAGGAAGATTTATCTGAAGATGTAAATATTGTTCAGGAGTATTTGCAAAAGTTAAAAGGCTTTGAAATTTCTGAGCAACGGGAAGAAAGAGAAAAGGAGCTTGCGCATTTTGGGAAAATATTAACGGAAGTTTTTCTGAAGATAAATGAAATTTATGAATTTAGAAAACGACAGGGAGGATATCTCGATTTTGAAGATCTGCTTCTTCTGGCAAAAAAAATATTGTTAAATGAAAATGTAAAACAAAAACTTGGTGAAAAATATAAATATATAATGATTGATGAGTATCAGGATACAAATGAAATTCAGTATGAAATTTTTATGCCTATCCTGAACAATCTTTTGCAGGGAAATCTTTTTGTTGTTGGTGATGAAAAGCAGAGTATCTATAAATTTCGCGATGCTGATTTGGAGCTTTTTACCCGCACAAAAAATGATATCAGTAATAAAAATGAAGGTGAAGGATTATTAAAACTTCCTCACAGTTTCAGGGTTTCTCCTCCAATAGCTCTTTTTGCCAATAAACTTTTTGAAGAATTATTCCGGGAACCAAAGCTTGCTTATAATGAAGTCGGCGCCAGCGAACTTATCTGCGCCAGCAAAGATAAACCGGGCGAAATAGAGTTTTTAATTACAGATAAAAAAGAGGGACCCGAAGAAGCGGAAATTGTTGCCAGAAAAATATTAGCTTTAATTAAAGATAAACCTGAACTGACTTTTTCAGATATTGCTATTCTTTGCAGAAAAAGAAACTCGTTTGGAGAACTTGAAAAGAAGTTTAACGAGTATAATATTCCTCTTAACATAATGGGCGGCAAAGGATTTTATCAGCAACAAATTGTTATTGATGTGTTTAATTATTTGTCATTTATGACAAACCCGGATAACGATCTTGCTCTTACCGGTTTATTGCGCTCTCCGTTTTTTAACATTTCAGATACTGATCTCTTTAAGGTGAGTCTGGAAAAAGAATCCGGCTTTTGGAATAAACTTAAAAAATACTCTGGTTCAAATAATGAAAAGTTTGATCTTAAAATAAAAAGAATTGAAGAAAATATTTCGTTGATTAATAAAATTGAAATTGGCAGAATGATCAGAAAAATATTAAAAGAGAGCGGATATTGGAGTATTATTGCCGATTCGCAAAATGCTGATCAGGATATTGCCAATTTGAATAAACTTATCAGAGTGGCAAACAATTACTCAACTCAAAGTTACAAAACGGTTTTCGATTTTCTGGAATATCTAAAAGATTCAATGGAATCTCTTTCAGATGAAGGACAGGCAGCAGTTGACTCAGGAAATGAAGCTGTGCAGATAATGACTATTCATCAATCAAAAGGATTGGAATTTAAGGCTATTTTTCTCTATAACTGTAACGACACGGTTGAAAGCAGTAAAATTATTGCAAAAAGTGTGAGTGTTGATGGTAAGTTTGGAATTTTAACAAAGCTGCCTCCTGAGAAAAACTATTTCTTAAAATATGAAGCTGCTCCTGTTGTAAATATGGTAGATTATATTGAAGGAAAAAAAGAAGTTGCCGAAGTAAAAAGATTGTTATATGTGGCGGTAACGCGTGCGGTTAATTATCTCTTTATTTCTGCGACAAAAGGGAAAAGTTTTTCTAAAAACTCATTTATTGATTTGATTTACAAAGGATTAAAAATTGATGAAGAGAGTGATTATCATCTTTTAATTGGGGGATTGAAGTTTTTACAAGATGCAAACACAGATGTTGAAGAAAATTTACAGGTAAGAATACCAATTAACGATTCTGTGGATCTGCAGGAAATTCCTGAACCGGATAAAAATCAGGAAAAAGGAAAACAAATTATATTTTCGCAGCAGATTGATGATTATGCAAAACGTGAAATTATTTCGGCATCAAAAGTTGCTGTTTTTTCGCAGTGTAAAAGAAAGTATGAGTTGACCTATGAATTTGGCTATTCCAAACTTTTTATGAAGTTTTACGATTTGATAAACAATTACGAATTTCACGCAAAGGAGGAAGATTCGGCCGGTAGTTTAAGTGCTGTGAAAGGGCGCGTAATTCATAAAATTTTGGAAGAAGAAATAGCTCCGGAAAGCATTTCAGAGTTTATTCCAAAGTACATAAATGAAGAGACTGGCGATCTGATTGTTACGGAAGAAGATAAAAATAATTTGTTGAAAATAATTTCTACGGATCTTGAAAAGTATTACGAGTCGGAATCATATAAATACATAAAAGAGTTCAGCGAATATTATAACGAATTCGAAGTTTATTCCAAAGAAGGTGAAAATTACCTTTACGGAATAATTGACAAACTGATCTTTGCAGATGATAAAGCTGCAATTGTTGATTATAAAACTGATGATATTGAAAAGGATGAAATAAATGAGAGGGGAGAAATCTATCTGCCTCAGCTTCAGTTTTATGCTTATCTGATCAGTAAGCTTTATCCTGGAAAGAGAAAGTTTGAAGTCAGGTTGATATTTATAAAACATCCTGAGAAAAATTTTGTAAAAGAATACTCTGTTGAAGAGATAACAGAGTTTAAAAATGTAATAGATAATTATGTAACTTCAATTAAAAACAAAACATTTGAAGAAAACAGAAAACACTGCCATAAATGCTATTTCTTTTTAAATAAAAAAATGTGTATTTATGACAAAGTTAATAATTGAATTTTCGGAGGTTCTAGTTGAAAAAATCTTTTCTATATATCAGTCTAATTTTTACAGTCATTCTATTAGCATCCTGTTCTTCGGTAAAAGAAAATTATTATGACTACGAAGGAACTTCAATACAGCTTTTCCACGTTCCTGCTGATCTGGATGACTCGGAAAAACAGTTGACAACCATTACAAAATATGCAGAAAACTTAAATGGCAGAAAGATATTTATAGATCAGGGTCATGGCGGTGCTGACAGAAAAAATAAAAGTCCGAACGGCGAAGTTGTTGAAGCTGATGTAAACCTTCGTGTAGCTCTTTATCTGAAAAATTTTCTTGAAAGAGCCGGGGCAAAAGTTTATATGAGTCGCCTGGAAGATGAAACAGTTGATCTAAAATATCGTTCCGAACTACTTAACAGCACAGAAGCAGAACTCTTTATAAGTGTGCATCATAATGCTCCTGCAAAACCTGAGCAGAATTATGTTAATTATACATCTACATATTACCATGCAAAAGAGAAGGATTATGAATATGACCATATGGCTCGTGATGTTGCAAGATATGTTCAGAGAGATTTATCATTTGCAATGAACACATCCGGCGGGTTAGGCTCTTTTGACGGCACATATTCCGATTACTTAATTTATCCGGGTGAAGGTTTCTCTGTTTTGCGTCTGGCAGATGTTCCTGCAATTCTTATTGAATGTGCTTTTTTTACAAATCCTCTGGAAGAAAAAAGACTTGCCAGCGAAAAATTTAATGAAGTACAGGCCTGGGCAATATTTAAAGGATTGGGAAAATATTATATGAATTCTCACCCTGTTGTAAAGTTGCTGGAAGAAGAGAGTACTTTAACAGATAACTCACTTAAACTGGTATTACAGATTGATGACGAAAATGAAATTGATGAATCTTCAATTGCGGTGATGGTTAACAAAGAAAAATATGATTTTACTTTTGACAGCAGTGAAAATAAACTGGAAGTTGTAATTGAAAATGTTGAAGAAGGGGATCACGAAATAAAAGTTTTATGTAAGAACAGTAAAAAAAGATTTTCTTACCCTTTCAGAAAACAATTTGAAGTAAAGTTTGATTAAGAATAGATTAAAATGAAGTTAAAAAAAATCCGGCAAACGCCGGATTTTTTTTATTTCTATTTTTCTGCCATTGCAGCTTTTTTATCATTTCTGTCTGTAATAAATTTGAAGATCAGTAATGCAAGGGCTGAAACTACACCAATTGCGGCAAAGTACCACCAGATTGTATGTGCGTCTGCATAATAAACAGCTTTTTCAGCTTGTGAAAGACCTTCAGGAAGTGTTTTAGGATCAGGACAATATTTACTTAACAAAGCACCTGAAATCACACCACCGGCGATATATGAGAAAAATGAGTGAAGGTGACTGAAACCTAAATAAACACCTTCTTCTCCTTTAGGAGCCTGGAATGAGAAATACTCAAGGAACCTTGGAGAAATAAAACATTCAGCAAGAGCCTGAATACTGATACCAACAATCATCATTACTGTAAACGGATGCAGAACCAATGATCCGAAAACGCCTATTTCCATTCCGTACATACCTTCAAGCCAAGGACCCAAAGACATAGCAAATGCTGAAAACGGCATTAATAACATTCCTAAAAAGATAGAAGTTATTGCGTTATATTTTTTCATCCACTGAGTGATAAATACAACAAAAATTACTACAACAAAAGGATTAACATTTGCAAGCCAGCTCGGATTTGCATCTTGTCCCACCATTCTCAAGATAAATTTCGGCATTGTAGCGTATAACTGACTCTGAATTAACCAGAAACCGGAAGTAATAATTGTTAGCGCCATTAAACGGGGATGAGTACAAATTTTAATTAATGAGTTAAAGATTTCTTTAAACTCTTTTCTGTCTTCTTTTTTATCAATTTCTTTGAAAACAACAACAGCAACTATTAATGCAATTAATGACATACCTGCTGAGAAGAAGTTGATATATTCCAGACCAAGACCTTTACGGATCCAAGGAACAACAGTTTTACCACCAAAAGCACCAATGTTTACAATCCAGTAGAACAAAGAGAATGCTCTTGCTCTGTTGGCCTGATTGGAAGTTTTGGCAACTGTTCCGGTAATAAGGGGTTTAATAAAGGAAGATCCTATCATTAAAACAATAAGGAAGAAAATTACCGCTGGTTTTGAATGGAAAACTCCAAGGAAAAAATATCCCACGGTTAGCAGACCAAAGGCAAGTATCAAACCTTTTTTGAAACCGATTCTATCGGCAATAGCTCCT
>JBGRQB010000113.1:0-14303 GCA_041725875.1 Rhodothermaceae bacterium | reverse complement strand
TTGCTTCCAGTATTGCGTCTACTGGTGGTGCAGGAGGTACTGCTTCTACTAACTTAAGTACTAATACAGGCGGACAGTTAGGTAGTTTCACTAGTGATACTGTAATGAAAGCAGCAAGTTTGGCTTCATCTACAATTGTTAGTAGTCTTAATGACACTGTGACAAACTTGAAAAGCACTGTGACTACAGCTCTTGGAAATATCGGTAACTTCTCACAGAGACTTGATATTAAAGATGATACTCTGAATGTGTCTATTACAAATGCTCAGGCGAGTATTAGTAGATTGTTCGACGCTGATATGGCTGCAGAACAATTAAATGCCACAAAAGGAAGTATCTTGCAGCAGTCAGCTACTGCTATGTTCTCACAGTTGAACTTTGCTCCACAGCAGGTTCTTCAGTTATTCGGTTAATTGATGATACTCTGACGATTATTACCCTAAAATATTACGGCTCTCCACGGAGAGTCGTACTTAATTGAATCTAAATAATTGTGAGATAAAAAATGCTCCATACCACGTTGAGTCACAATAAGACAAACAGAGCGAATGCTTATTTAACCAAAGAAATATTGGAAGCTTCGCCGCAAAAACTATTACTTAAAATTTACGATTTTGCAATTGCAAATTGTAAAGCTGGTAATATGGAAAAAACAAATAAAGCAATTAATGAACTAATAAATGCTTTACGTTACGATGACGAAAAAGCAAAAGAAGTTTCAATAGGATTATTGAAACTATATCAGTTTTGCCAGGAACAGATGAGAAAAGGAGATTCGGAAATTGTCTATAAGATTCTTACCGATTTGAGAAATGCCTGGGAAACGATATTTCAAGAAAGTCTCGCTTAACATAAGCAGGGAGTTAGCAAAATGAGTATTTTATCTACATCATGGATAAATTCTACACTTGAATCTTATAAACAGGTAGAAATAAATAGAAGAATAAATCCCCTTGAAACAAGGAAGCAAAAATATTCCGGCTTATCTTCTGCGTGGGGAACACTTAAATCAAAATTAGGTTCACTGCAGTCGATTTTATCAGATTTAAAATCAACTTCTGACAGTTCTATATTTAATTCAAAGTCTTCTAATTTGTCGAAAACAGATTTTTTCTCTGTTTCTGCTTCCAACACAGCTATTAGCAGTGCTTATACCTTAAAGGTTAATCAGCTTGCAAAAGGTGATTTGGCTGTTTCATCTACTTATGGATCTTCAGGTGCCGCGGGATTATCTGCAGGTAAACATGTAATTGAAGTAAAATCTGGAGATTATACAGGTACGGCAGAAGTTGATGTATCGGGTAGTGAAGATTATGAAACTTTGATGAAAAATATTGCAACTGCCTTAAACAATGATAAAGCAGTTGTTAAATCAACAGATCCGGCTGCAAATATAACTACTTCAGGTACCCTGGAATTTGATGTTGGCGGTACAAAAACAGAAATAAGCTATGATTATTCAAATGCTACTTATAGTGAGGTAGTAGACGATTTAGTTAGCAAGATAAATGATAAGGGATTTGGAGTAACAGCTTCAAATGACAGTGGAACATTAAATTTATCGGTTGATAATAAAGATAAGTATATAACCATTGGTGAAAAAAGTGGTACATCTGGTACACTTGCTTCAAGTTTGGGGATAGATGTAACTAAAGAAAAAGGTACAGGAGGTATGGTAAGTGCATCAACTTTTTCACCTTCTACCGGAAATTCAAAATTATCTATTCTTGCAAAAGATACCGGATATGACAACCGTCTAATTATGTCCGATAAAAGTGGTGGAGCGCTGAATTCGATAGGATTTACAAGTTCAGTTCTTACTAATCATACTACTGCTCCTGACGATAATTCTGCTGGTTTTAAATACGATGTTACCAGTGCTTCTTCAAATGATTTGAATTCAAAAATAATTTTCAATGGTATTAATATTCAGAGAAACAGTAACAGTATTGAAGATCTGCTTCAGGGAGTTACTATTGATCTTAAAGCAGAACAGGAAAGCAGTGAAGAAGCTGTCAGTTTCTCTGTCTCTAATAATACTGACGAAATAAAAGGTAAAATTGATGAATTTATAAAGCAGTTTAACGAATCATATTCCTATATACGCAGTAATTATTTCTCAGATAAAAACAGCCGGGGATTATTTGTTGGTGATCCTTCCGCTTCTTCTTTAATGAGAAAGTTGCAAACTACCGCTATGGGGAATGTTTCCGGTTTACCTCCAGGTAATCTGGATAGTTTATACGATTTGGGAATTTCTTTTGATACCACTAATGGATTGGTAATATCAGATTCTTCAAAACTAAAAACAGCAATTGATGAAGATGCTGGTCAGGTTGCAGCTGTTTTTAATTCATCAAATGGTGTGGCTTCATCGTTGCACACAGTTTTAGATGATTATCTTGGTTTCGACGGATCAATCACCAAAATGATAGAATCTTATGATTCAAGCGTTAATTATTATAACGACAGAATAAAAGCAACCAACGAACGTATTGATAAAGGAACTGCACGATTAAGAACACAGTATGAACAATTGCAAATGAACTATGCTGAAATGTTGAATATGCAGAGCTTCTTTTCCAGTTCTTCAGGAGGGTTTTTATAGGTGAGTGATTTATTAGAAAAAGTGGAAAATATTTACCTTGATTGTGAAGAATTTCTCGTTATATTAAATGAAATAAATATTGGGAATTTTGACGAAAAATTCGTTATTTTAAAGAATCGGACGAAAATAATTAAAGATAAAAAAAGCATTTTAAATAAATCTTTTGATGTATCGGAATTAAAAAAATTTAACATAAAATTTGATCCGTTGATTAAACAAATTAATGAAAAGTTCGATAGTATACTCGAAGATATAAAAATTGAACAACAGAAAGTTTTTAATCAGTTAAAACAAGAGTTCAACAAGAAAAAATTAGCAAATTATAGGTAACTGGGGAAGTGGACATCAATAAAGTTAAATCGGCCAAGTCGGGGACTTCGTTTTCGAAGCAAAACGAAATCAAAAAAGAGATTAAAGATGTCCATACTAAGGAAAATAAAATATCGGATAGGCTAGAAATATCAAAAGAGGCACATCAATTGCAGGAAGAAACACTAGTTCAGACAGATTTGGACGAGATCAAAGAGAAAGTAGAAAAGAAACATTACGACGATCCCGCCATAATCGACAAAGTTGCAGATTTAATTCTGAAAGAGATAGCTGGTTAACCCCAGCTATTTTTTTATCCTTTCCTAAAATAATAAAATTAAACACTTGACTATTATTAGCCAATAATTATATTGATGTAATATTTTATAATTCTTATTATAAGAACTATTATTAGCTTTGAGCAAATTAAAACAGGATGATAATGAAACCAAGGTTACTAATAATCGATGATGATAATCTAGTTTGTATTTCCCTTAAAAAAATATTGGTAAAATTTGGATACGAAGTTGATGTATGCATGGAAGGCGATAAAGTTATGGACGCCGTTGAAATGCATCAGCCGGATATTATTTTATTAGATATTTATTTAACAACCCACAACGGACTTGATATATTAAAAGAACTCCAGCAATTATACTTTCACATTCCCGTGATTATGATTACAGCATATTCGGATGTTAAAATTTCCGTAAATGCAATGAAGCTGGGCGCTTTTGATTTTCTTCTAAAACCGATTGACCTTGATCAGTTACAGCTTGTTTTAGATAAATGTGAAAAACATCTGCGCTTGAAACAAGAAGTGGAAGCTTTGCAATCTGTTTTAAGTGATAACGAATTAACCCGTGAGTATTTTGGTAAAAGCCGTTCTATTATAAGAGTATTAAACACTGTGGAAAGATTATCCAAAAGTGATGATACTACAATTCTTCTTCAAGGAGAAAGTGGAACAGGTAAAGAGGTTTTTGCAAAGTATATTCATCAGGTGAGTCCAAGAAGCTCAAAAGTATTTATTCCGATTAACTGTGGAACTATTCCAAAAGAATTAGCCGAAAGTGAACTGTTCGGGCATGAAAAAGGTGCGTTTACAGGTGCCTCTCAAAAAACCAAGCTTGGAAAGTTTGAGCTTGCCGATGGCGGAACTATTCTTCTTGATGAAATAGGAGAATTGAGTTTGGATCTGCAAGTAAAGTTGCTTAGAATTCTGGAAGAGAGAAAATTCTACAGATTAGGTGGTGAAAAAGAAATCTCAGTTAATGTGCGCGTTATTGCTGCCACAAACAGAAATCTTGAAGAAGAGGTTAAAAAAGGTACCTTTAGAGAAGACCTTTTTTACAGATTAAATGTTGCTACCGTAACAATTCCTCCTTTAAGAGAAAGAAAAGAAGACATTCCGGTTTTTGCATATAAATTTATGGATTTGTTTGCTCAGAAATTTGATATAAAGATAAAAGGTATTGATGAAGTTGCTCAAAAACTGTTATCCAATCAATATTGGAAAGGGAATGTAAGAGAATTAAAAAACGCAATGGAAAGAGCAGTATTAATGCTCGAAGGAGATACACTAAAAGAACAACATTTTAACTTTTTACGCCAAGATTCCAATTCAGCCAAATCAACTGGCGAATACGTTTTGAAAATACCTAAAGAAGGTATTTCAATTGAAGTCGTATTAAAAGATCTCATACTGAAAACTCTCGAAATTACAAACGGAAATCAGGTTCAGGCCGCAAAAGTATTGGGTTTATCGAGATCTAAATTAAGATACAGAATGGAACAATTGGGTATCGAAGTTAAGAAAAAAATATTTTAAGTTAGTTATTGATATTAAAATTTTTGTTGTTATTTTAGTTGGTCTTGTAAATTAAATAAAGTTTGGACTATTCCGATAATTAACCTGAGTTTGAATCTTTATTTATAATTTACTCATCTAAAAATTGTAATTAAGCTTATTTTAATAAGAGCGTGAAGGAACCGTTATGCAAGATTTACCTTTGGAAGTTCAGAACGATATTAAATCATTACAATCTGAAGACCCGTCAGTAAGAAGGGAGATAGCTGAAAAATATCTTAGTGCTGAGATGTATGACCAGATTGTTGGAGCACTGGCTGAAAAATTAGTTGATCCTGATATTGGTGTTAGAGACGCGGTTTGTCAGGCTTTGATTTACAATGACAACAAAACAATTCCAGAGCTGGTTGTCAGATATACTACATCAAAACAGGAAATCTCAACGAGAAACCTTGCTGGTGAAATCCTTTTGAAAAGGGGCATTGGCTCTCTTGAAGCTATGATTAATTTTATCGATGTAGGAGACGACGACGATAAAAAGTTTATCATAGATTTGATGGGTTTAATCGGAGATGTAAGTCCGGCTCCAAAAGTTATCGAAGTTCTTAATGAAAATAAAAATGATAACGTAATACTTGCTTGTATAGAATGTCTAGGAAATATAGAAAGCAAAGAAGCTGTACAACACATTGCAAAAAAATATGATGAAAGCGAACTTTTCAAACCAACAATAATAGAAGCAATTGGAAACATTGGAACCGAAGAAGGCTCTAACTTTATTGTTGAAAAATATTCCACTGAAGATGACTTAACAAGATTTTCAATGATTGAAAGTTTAGGGAAAATAGGAAACGCTCAGGCGTTCTTTCTATTATTATCCGAATTGCCTAATATGAGTGGTCCGCTTACCTGGGCTTCAATAAGATCATTAAAAGTTTTGAAAGATAAACTCGGATTGGACGTTCCTTTTGATGAACATATTAAAAATGCTTTGCTCAGTACGCTAGTTGAAGGGGAAATTTCTCATAAAAGAGCTGCGGCTGCTTTGATTTCTGTATTTGAAGATAAAGATATTATTATTGCTTGTCTGAAAATATTTGGAACCGACGAAGAAATTGACCATAATATAAAATCAGAGTTTTTTAACAATCCGCTGTTCTTATATCCTAAACTTACTGACTACCTAAAAGAATCTCCCAAAAATCTTAATGCTCTCTTTGAATTGCTCAAAGAAATGATTATGAATGATGGAGGAGAAAGTATTCAGCAGGTATCTGAGTTAGAGCTCAGAAATTTATGCGATGTTTTAACTACCAGTCTGGATAATGCCGATGAAGAAGTCAGAAGAAGTGCAATTGAATTGCTGTTCTTCTTGAGCCTGGATACGGCATTAATGTTTGTTGACACTATGATTGCCGATGACAACTACTGGAACAGAATCAGATTGGTTGAAATATTTGAAAACATTGATGATGAAAGAGCGCACGACGGTTTGAAAAAACTGGCTGAGGATGCTGAAGAAATGGTACGTGAAAGAGCACAAGAAATTTTAGATCAAAGACAATAATTAATTCCAGAAGATAGGATAGAAAAAAATGAATCAATTTTCGCCGCCTTTCAATAAAAAAACTAATCCTTTGGGAAATTTTTCATTTGGTAATAAACCATCTGCAAAACTTACTGATAAGACCTTTCAGGATTGGAGGCAATATATCTACGATTTGACTGGAATTTATTTTCAGGATAATAAAAAATACCTTCTGGAAAGTAGATTATTAAAAAGGATAAATCACCTTAAACTTGAAAGCTTTGAAAAGTATTTGGAATTTATCAAAACAAACCCCAGAAGAGATACTGAACTGAAGTATTTATATGAAGTTATCACAATCAATGAAACTTTTTTCTTCAGAAATCAACCTCAGCTTGATGCCCTGGTGTCATCAGTAATTCCTACTATTTTGGAAACTAAACCTAAATTCGGGAAACCAAAAATCAGAATTTGGAGTGCGGCTTCATCTTCAGGTGAAGAGGCTTATTCTACTGCCATTATTTTATCGGAGATGCTGAAGCCAAAATTTCCAAATGTTACATTTGAAATAGTAGGAACTGATATTAACTATCAGGTTGTGGAAACTGCCAAAAAAGGTGTTTATAAAGAATATGCAATAAGAAACACAACACCATATTATCTTAAAAAATACTTCAAACAAAATGGCAACACATGGGAAATAAGTCCTCAAATTAAACAAATGGTTACATTTAAGCTTATGAACCTGTTTGATGATAATGCAATGCGTTCAATGTCAAGTTTCGATGTAGTATTTTGCGCAAATGTACTGATTTATTTTGATGTGAAATCAAAAATTAAAGTTGTAAACAGATTATATAATTCGTTAAATAAAGAAGGCTATTTATTCATAGGATATTCTGAAACTCTGCACGGAATTTCTAAAGCGTTTAAGCTGGTCAGTTATCCTAAAACAATTGGATATAAAAAGGAGTAAGAGATAAATGAAAAAAGTTGTATTAATTGCTGACGACTCTCCAACCATCAGAAAATTTGTGGCATTTTCTCTAACAATGCAGGGATTAGAAGTTATTTCAGCCGTTGATGGAATGGAAGCTCTGGAAAAAATTCCGGAACACAAAATTGATTTGTTGATAACTGACCTCAATATGCCAAATATGGATGGATTTGAATTAATAATGGCTGTTAGACAAACAGAAGAGTACAGGGATTTACCAATTATTATTCTTTCTTCTTTATCAAGTAGCGAAGAGATTGAAAAAGGAATGAGCTGTGGCGCTAATTCTTATCTGGTAAAACCGTTCGATCCTAAGAGAATTCAATATGAAGTTGCAAAATATTTAAGTTAAATAGAAGAGGAGAATGATGGATTTAAATTTTTTAGTTATCGATGACTCCGTTACAATGAGAAGAATTGTTGTTAATTCACTAAAAAGTCTCGGATATTCAAATTATACTGAAGCTGTTGATGGAAAAGATGCCCTTGCCAAACTAACTGGCGATCAATCAATATCTTTTATTATTACTGACTGGAATATGCCAAATATGTCTGGTTTGGAATTAGTTAAAGCAATTAGAAGTGGTTCCGACAGACCAGCTATTCCAATTTTAATGGTTACTACACGTGGTGTAAAAGAAGATATAGTTGAAGCGCTACAGGCAAAAGTTTCTAATTATGTTGTAAAACCATTTACACCTCAAATACTAAAAGAAAAAATCGATCAGATTTTAGCTAATTTGAATTAGAAGCGAGATTTTTATGACTAAGAATATGTCTGAGATTTTTACAAAACTTAATGATTTAAAAAATATATTCCAATTTGCAGAAAAAATTGTTCCTATTATACAATCATTGATTGAGTTTATGCAGGAAATGACTCCAATGTTGGAGAACATTAACCTGTCTATCGAAGATAGTACAAATCAGATGAAGCAGGGAACAGACCGTATTGAGAATGTAACAAGCGCAACTGAGCTTGCTACAACTGAAATTCTTGATAAGGTAGATGAAATTTCTAACAAGCTTATGGCAATTGAAGGTTGCTCAAAAGAAATTTCTGATAAAATTGGTAAGAAAAAAGCTCTGATTCAAAAACTAAAAGAAATGTTAACTGGAAATGATGATGCTCTTGCTATTATCGACGAATTTATGGAATTCGACGAAAGCTCGAAGTTTGAAACAATTTTCAGTGAACTAGGAAATATTAACGACGATATTTTCAACATTACCCTTTCACTGCAGGTTCAAGATATTACAGCTCAGCAGCTTGCTTCTGTAAATCACCTGATCTCTTCAGTTCAAGGTAGATTAAACTCTCTTATCAATCAAATTGACAAAACAAATATTAATGAGCAGGTTCAGGTACTCCAGGATGAAAAAACCGGAATTGTATTTGATCCTAATGCTTCGTATACTGATAAAGAGGGAAAACAAAATAAAGTAGATGAAATTATAGATAATCAAAACCAAAATCAAAACGTTTCACAGGATGATGTAGATTCATTAATTGATGATTCTAAAAAAAGTGCGTCCCAAGATGAAATTGATAAATTGTTTTCATAATTGCTGGAGGAAACAATCGATTATTCTTTATTAAATGATCCGGATATGCAAGAGATTTTCGAAAGTTTTCTTGTTGAAACCAAGGAAATTCTTGAGCAACTTGACTTAGATTTAGTAGAATTGGAAAACAGCCCAGACGATTCTGACTTATTAAATAAAATTTTCAGATCGTTTCATACCATAAAGGGTACTGCAGGTTTTCTTGGACTAGTAAAACTTCAGAAAATTACCCACAATGGCGAAGATATATTAAATAAGTTGCGTAAAGGCGAAATGAGGATTAATGAAGCAATTATGGATGCTATCCTCAAAGCTTATGATTCAATTGGTGAACTTGTTGAAGTAATTGAATCCAACAAAAATGAAGATTATGATGCTGAAGGTGTTATTGCTCAGCTTCAAAGTGTTTTAGATGGTTCTGCTCCTGCTCCGGCTGCAAAAGCTCCTGTTGTAGAAGAACCAAAACAAGAAGCAACTCCTGAACCGGAAGTAAAACCGGCTGAAGAAGTACAGGCTCCGCCTGCTCCGGTTGAACAACCTGTTGCCGAACCTGAAATAGAACAAATTGAAATTCCAAAACCTAAACAGATAGTTGAGCAACCTAAAAAAGATCCTATTCAGGCAGTTACTGCTAAAAAAGGTGAAAACACAATTCGTGTGGATGTTGAACGTCTGGATGATTTGTTAAATTTTGTTTCTGAACTTGTGCTTGGTCGAAATATGCTTGCGCAGATTAATACTGAAGCCAATATTGAGTACGAAGGTACAAAACTGGCCAGATCTTTATCTGATGCAACCCGACAAATTGATCTTATGACTACTGAATTACAGCTTGCTGTAATGAAAACCAGAATGGTTAGAATCGGAAAAGTTTTTAATCGTTTCCCACGTGTAGTTAGAGATTTAGCCAAGGATGCAGGAAAGAAAATCCAGCTGATTATTAAAGGTGAAGAAACAGAGCTTGATAAAACTCTGATTGAAGAAATTAATGATCCTCTTGTTCACCTTGTAAGAAATTCTGCCGATCACGGAGTTGAAGCTCCTGAAGATCGTGTTAAGGCAGGAAAAAATGAAAAAGGAACTATTACACTTTCGGCTGAACACGAAGGTAATAATATAATCATAACCATCGAAGATGATGGAAAGGGAATTGACCCTGAAAAAATAAAAGAAAAAGCAATCAGTAAGGGCATTGTATCTGCTGAGAAAGCAAAAGAACTAAGCAAACAGGAAGTATTTAATTTAATATTTTCACCCGGATTTTCAACTGCCGAAAAAGTTACAAATGTTTCCGGCCGCGGTGTTGGTATGGACGTGGTAAAAACTAATGTAACAAAATTAAGAGGTATAATTAATATCGAATCGGAAGTTGGTCAGGGAACCAAAATGATAATTAAATTACCTCTTACTCTTGCAATTATTCACGGACTTCTTGTTAATGTTGACGGAGAAATTGTAGTTATTCCTCTTAACTCCGTTATTGAAATTGTACGTGTTTCAAAAGATGCAATTTCTTCAGTTAATCAAAATGAAGTTATAAAGTTGCGAGATACGGTTCTTCCGCTTCTTAATATTGCCCAGTTACTTTATCATAAACCTGTTATTGAAAAAGATGATGATCAGCAATATATAGTAGTTGTTGGCATTGCTGAAAAGAAATTCGGACTCAAAGTAGATGATCTTCTTGGTCAAAAAGAAGTGGTAATTAAATCACTAGGTAATTATCTTGGTAATGTTGAAGGTATTGCCGGTTCTACAATTATGGGTGACGGTAAAGTTGTAATGATTGCAGATATTGCTGAATTAGTAAATAAAATAACGGATAAATGACGAACAATAAAATTAAAGCTCTGATAGTTGATGATTCCGCATTTATGAGAAAATCAATTTCTCTTATGTTGGGATCAGATCCTGATATCGAAATTATCGGTACCGCAAAAGACGGTCTGGAAGGCTATGAAATGGCCCAGAAATTTAAACCAGACGTAATTACTCTTGATATCGAGATGCCAAGAATGGATGGTTTGACAGCTCTCGAAAAAATCATGAAGGATTGCCCGACCTCTGTAATTATGGTAAGTTCTCTTACCACCGAGGGTGCGGATTCTACTATAAAAGCGCTTGAACTTGGTGCAGTAGATTTTATTCCAAAAGAGATGTCTTTTGTTAGTGTTAATATTGTTAAGATAAAAGAAGATCTTATCAGAAAAGTTAAAGCACTTGTTAAACAGCGTTTTCTTAGAAAAAGACTTAGCCGTATTCAGGGAGTTACAAAAAGTAAAACTCCGGTTAAGGCAAGAGCAACTCAGAAAACCTCTTTGCCAAGAATGAATTATAAAGCAATTGCACTGGGTATTTCTACTGGTGGACCACTTTCACTTCAAAAAGTTATACCAAATTTAAATCTTGATATGAAAGTTCCGATGTTTATTGTTCAGCATATGCCCCCTAAATTTACAAAGTCATTGGCTGACAGACTAAACAGTTTGAGTAAAATTACTGTTAAAGAAGCAGAAGATGGCGAAATTGTTAAAGGTGGAACCGCTTATATCGCTCCCGGAGGATTTCATATGACATTGAAAAAATCCCTTAAAGGAGAATATAGTATAAAGATAGATCCTGAACCTTCATCAACTCTTCACAGACCATCAGTTGATATTATGATGGATTCGGTTTTAGATGTTTATGGTAAAAACACTATGGGTGTTATTATGACCGGAATGGGTAGAGACGGACTTGAAGGAGTTAAAAAGCTTAAAGGACTTGGCGGGTACGCAATGGCGCAGGATGAAGAGTCTTGTGTTGTGTACGGAATGCCGAGAGCTATCGTAGATGCTGATCTTGCAGACGTTATTGCACCTTTAGACAATATTGCAAAAGTTATAAATGATGCAATGTAGTTATGAAAGAAGAAGAATTTAAAGATTATACCTATAGAGAGATATCATATCGTCAAACCGACAGAAAAGGCAATGTTATAAAATCGGAAGCGGCTAACATTGCCGGATTGTCGAAAATTTCAGTTGAAGAAGAAAGTCACGATAGCGTAAAAGTCGTTCTGAAAAAAGATGAAAATGATAACATTAAAGAAATTAAGTTTATTTGCAGCTGCGGCGAAACAAAGTCTGTAATTTTAGATTACTCTGACGAATAATTTGCAGGTGTCTAAATTTAGCCATTTAAGATTTTTTTCATTCCATTTTTTCAAGTTTATCACCAATTAATTACTGGCATTACTTTTGCAAATACGTTCCTGTTGAAAAAGGATGTATGTTATGTCAGTAAGTAATATTAAAGTATTAGAAAAATTATTAGATTTCACGGTCGCAAAACAAAAAGTTATTTCAAAAAATATTGCGAATGTTGGTACACTTAATTACCGTCGTGAAGATATAAAATTTGAGGATGTATTGTCACAGGAAATTTCTTCTAACGTTAAAACTACTGATCCGAAACATATTCCTCTGAAAGCTGCCGATCAAAGTGCCGGCAATATGGTTAATACCAAAGATAATTCTGATGAAAAAACTTCCGGGTTTAATAATGTTGATGTAAACCGCGAAATGGCGGAAATGGCACAAAATACATTGATGTTTAAATTCGGGGCAAAAAAGATAAACGGGCATTTTCAGACTTTACAAAGCGTTATTAGAGGAGGCAGATAATGAAAATTGCACCTAACTTCAAAGCGTTTAATATTAGTGCAAAGGGAATGGGGTTCGAGAAAAAAAGAATGGATCTCATTGCTGAAAACATTGCAAATCTGAATACAACCAAAACTGAAAATGGTTCTGCTTATAAAAGAAAATTCCTACAGATTACAAATAAAGATTCTTTTGACAATGTGTTGAAGAATGAAAAATTAGCCTTAAAATTAAAAACAGGAAGCAACAGTCATATAAGTAAAATGGATGAAGTAGATGCTGCTCCCGGAAAAAAAGGCGGATTATCTCAGCAGGTAATGGAAGATAAAAATGTAGGCGAAACAGTTTATATGCCGGAACATCCTGATGCTGATGCTGACGGATATGTTGAAATGCCCAATGTAAATGTTGTTAATGAAATGGTTGATATGATAGCATCAACCAGAAGTTATGAAGCAAATCTTGAAGCTTTTAATGCTTCTAAACAAATAGCGAAAGATTCTCTGGAGATATAGATTATGAAGATTACAACTAATGTAATTGGAAATTATAACCCATATACAGTTAATAGAGCTGCCAATGTTAACAGATCATCTCAGGTTGCATCTGCTCAACAAACAGCAAAAGTTACAAATGAAGAAAAAGATTTCTTCAAAAAACTGTATCCGGAGAATAAAAAAGAGATAGTTGATTATCATTTCTATCAAAATTCCGGTAAAATGAACGGAGTTTCTGTCGGTACATTATTCGACAAGAGAGGTTAAGATGAAGATTGGCGGAATAAATAGCGGATTAAGTGATTTACAAAAACTTCAAAAGGTAAATGAAAATAAGAATTCATCTTTTGGAGATATGATGGCTGATTTTGTAAAGGATGTTAATAAAGATCAGTTGGATTCAAAACAAATTACTACAGATTTTGTAGAAGGCACAAACGATGTTGAACTGCACGATGTAATGGTTTCTGGACAAAAAGCAAAAACAAGTCTTGAACTATTGATGCAGGTAAGAAATAAAGCACTCGATATGTATAAAGAAATTACTAGGATGCAATAGTGGAAAATAACGAACAGCCATTAGGAGCGGTATTCAGTATATTTAACAAGTTGTCAATGCAGCAACGTATGATGATTGGCGGAATTTTCGGCGTTATGATCGTTATGCTTGCAATTGTGTTTATGACAATGAGCGAACCAAGCTACACTATTCTTTATTCTAATATTTCATCCGATGATGCTACTAAAGTTATTGATCATTTAAATGGTCAGAAAATTCCATATAAACTTGATGCCGGACAAACAATCAGTGTTCCCGAAAACAAAATTTACGAAGTGAGAATTGCACTTGCTTCAAAAGGTGTTCCTTCATCCGGATTTATCGGTTATGAAGTGTTTGATAACAACACTATGGGAATGTCTGAATTTATGCAAAAGCTTAACTTCAAGCGTGCTCTTGAAGGTGAAATTGCAAAAACTATTGTTCAGATGCGCGGAATAGAACACGCCAGAGTAAATATTGTTTTTCCTGAAAAATCGATTTTCAAACAAGAGCAAATAGATCCTACTGCCTCTGTTGCGTTAAAGACTTCAAGAATGATTTCCGAAAGTAATATCAATGCTATTACGCATCTGGTAAGCAGCAGTGTTGAAGGTTTACGTCCTGAAAAAGTTACTATTGTCGATTCACAAGGACGTCTTCTTACAAAGCAGTTTGAAGAAAACACTATTGATGCCATTAGTGGCAAGCAGTATGAAGTAAAAAGTGAAGTAGAAAATTACCTTGCCGGAAAAGCTCAGGCAATATTAGATAAAGTAGTAGGTTATGGTAACTCAGATAGATCG
>JBGRQB010000112.1:0-14346 GCA_041725875.1 Rhodothermaceae bacterium | reverse complement strand
ACTTTCCGGCAACAGCGTGGAAATAGCTGAAAAAGCAGGCGGAATGTTAAATGATCTTGTTCCTAATATTGAAAAAACTTCTGAACTTGTGCAGGAAATTACTGCTGCAAGTAACGAACAAAATCAGGGCGGAGCACAAATTAACAAAGCTATTCAGGAGCTGGATAAAGTTATTCAGCAAAATGCTTCTGCCTCTGAAGAAGCAGCCGGAACATCAAAACAACTGGCAGAAGAAGCTAACCAGCTGCAAACTCTGATATCCTATTTCAGAGTTGACGCAAATGCTTCTCAGCCACCGGTACAGCAAATTTCAGAACCGCACCTGGATACTTTACCGGAACTTCCAAAACATCCGGAAGAAAAACCAGAAACAGTTGAAACGTCATTTTCCAGAGATGGTTATGTACTTGATATGGAAATGGAAAGTGAACTGCTTGATAAAGAATTTGAAAAATTTTGATATAAAACTATCAAATCGTCAATTATATAAAGGAAATAAAAATGAAAGACCTGATCAAGAATATAAGTATTAAAAAGAAAATATTGTACGGCTTCGGTATTATTTTAATACTTTTAATAATAGTAGGAAGTGTTTCTTTCTATACTATGCTTAACACATCATCCGATTTTGAAACTTACAGAGGATGGGCCAGAAATACCAATACCTCGGGAAGAATTCAAGCTAATCTGCTTGAAGCACGACTTACGGTAAAAAATTATATTCAGAAAGATTCTGAAGATATTGTTAAAATATTTATGGACAGATTTAATACTGTTCACGAAGTAGTTAAAATAGCATTAAAGGAAGTGAAAAATCCGGAACATCGTGTGAGAATCCAGGAAATTGACAAACTTACAGATGATTACAAAATCGGGTTTGATAAGGTTCAGGCTTATATGAAAGAGAGAAATCACATTGTAAATGAGGTTCTGAATGTTGTTGGTGTAGAAATAATCAACAAACAGTTAACGCCCTTAATGAATGCCGGAAACACAAATGCTTCTAACGCAATAAAACATATTCTTCTTGCACGCTTATATGCTATTAAGTTTTTACAGGATAACCAGTTGAGTAATGCGGAAAGAGTAAGAAAAGAATTTCAAAGAGCCGCGCCTTATGTGAGGCGACTTGCTTCCAGAAGCATAAATGAAAATGTAGATACCTACAAAACAAGCTTTGAAAAAGTTGTAAAAATTATCTTTGACAGAAATGATGTTATCAATGAAACCCTTGATAGAATTGGACCGGAAGTAGCAACAACTATTGAAGATATAAAACTTGATTACAAAAAACAGCAAGATATTCTCGGACCAAAACTTCAGGCAGATAATGTAAAAGGTGCCTGGATAATTGTCAGCTTTGTAGTTATCGCGCTTCTTATCGGAATTGTTGCGTCAGTATATATCACTAAAATTATTGTATCGCCAATTCTGAAAGTTTCCGACAGAATAAATCAATTGCAGGATAAATGTATTACTAGTCTGGAAGGCGGACTTTCAGCTCTTGCAAAAGGTGACCTTAATGTTCAGGCAACAAAAGAAACAGAGCCATTAAAATTTGATCAGGAAGATGAAATTGGTAAAATGGCAAATACAGTTGATAAAATGATCAACAAAACACAAGACGGATCTGATGCGTATGAAGTTGTAAGAACAAAAATAAAGAGTCTGATTTCTTCTATGCAGCATCTTGCGGATCAACATAAATCAGGAGATATTGATGTGATGATTCCTGACACCCAGTTTGAAGGAGCCTACAAAACAATGGCTATCGGAGTTAACGAAATGGTTTCAGGTCACATTAATGATAATAAAAAAGCAATGTCTTGTATAAAAGAATTTGGTAAAGGTAACTTTGATGCCGAACTGGAACAGTTCCCGGGCAAAAAAGAATTTATAAATCAAACGATTGAAGAAGTAAGAGTCAACCTCAAAATGTTGAACACAGAAATAACTCAGCTTATTAACGCCACTAAAGAAGGTAAGTTAAAAGAACGTGGTGATGAAAAACTTCTGAGAGGTGACTGGAGTAAACTGATTTCCGGAATTAACGAACTGATCGAGGCATTTGTTGATCCGTTTAACGTTACTGCAAATTATATTGGACTAATTTCAAAAGGTGGAACACCTCAAAAAATAAGCGATACTTATTATGGTGACTTCAACGAAATTAAAAACAACATAAACTCTCTAATAGCTTCATTGACAGATGTTACTCAAATGGCACAACTTATTGCCAATGGTGATCTTACACAAAATGCCAAGAAGAGATCTGATGATGACAAACTGATGGATGCTTTAAGTAAAATGATTGACGGACTTACAAACGTTGTTGTTAATGTTAAAGATTCAGCTGAAAATGTAACAGAAGGAAGTATAGAGTTATCTACAAACAGTGAACAGCTTGCACAGGGTGCTAACAGACAGGCAGCTGCTGCAGAAGAAGCTTCTGCCTCAATGGAAGAGATGTCATCCAACATTAAGCAGAATGCTGAAAACGCTCTTCTTACTGAAAAGATTGCGCTGCAGTCAGCTTCAAATGCCAAAGAAGTTTTAAGCGCTGTAGATGAAACAGTAAATGCAATGAAAGAAATTGCAGGTAAGATTAAAATTATTGAAGAGATTGCCCGACAAACAAATCTGCTTTCACTTAACGCTAGCATAGAAGCGGCGCGCGCAGGTGAACACGGAAAAGGATTTGCAGTTGTGGCTGCTGAAGTTAGAAAACTTGCTGACAGAAGTCAGGAAGCAGCAGGAGAGATTAACGCACTTTCCGGTAACAGTGTTGAAGTTGCTGAAAAAGCCGGCGGAATGCTAAACGATCTTGTTCCTGATATTGAAAAAACTTCAGATCTTGTTCAGGAAATTACAGCAGCTTGTAACGAACAGAACCAGGGAGCAATTCAGATTAACCGTTCAATTCAGGAACTTGATAAGGTTATTCAGCAAAATGCGTCTGCTTCTGAAGAAGCTGCCGGAACTTCAAAACAACTTTCATCCGAAGCAAACCAGTTGCAGGAATTAATTGCATATTTCAAAATTGAAGGTGCGGTTAGTACCACAAAAAAACGAATAGCAGAAAAACAATCGGAAGCGATTCCTGAACTTCAGGAATATTCAGAAACTAAACCGCAGATAAAAGAAAATGCTAATAAAGACGGTTATGTTTTGGATATGGAACTTGAAAGTGAAATACTTGATAAAGAATTCGAAAAATTCTAGAGGGAGAGAAATCTCCCTTAATATATTGAGAGAAGAATATGAAAAAAATTAAAGTATTAGTTGTTGATGATTCCGCCTTGTTGCGACAGGTTCTTTCTACAATAATAAATGATGATCCGGGAATGGAAGTAATTTCAACTGCTTCCGATCCTTATGCAGCTGCTTCAAAGATTGCAAATGAAGTGCCTGACGTAATTACTCTTGATGTTGAAATGCCTAAAATGGACGGACTCACATTTCTCAAGAAAATTATGTCACAAAAACCTATCCCGGTTGTTATTTGCTCCAGTTTAACTGAGAGAGGATCTGATACTGCAATGCGAGCTCTTGAGTATGGTGCAGTTGACATAATTACTAAACCAAAACTTGGACAAAAACAATATTTTGAAGAAAGCAAAGTTAATATCTGTGATATTATTAAAGCTGCCGCCGCTGCAAAAGTACATAAGCTGAAACCAAAATCGGAAGTGCAGGTAACTCCAAAACTTTCCGCTGATGTAATTTTGCAGAAGACACAAAATACTTCTATGATAAAGACCACGGAAACAGTTGTGGCTGTAGGAGCATCAACCGGCGGAACCGAAGCTTTAAGAGTTTTCCTGGAAAAGTTTCCTATGGATTCTCCCGGTATTTTAATTGTTCAGCATATGCCCGAAAATTTCACAAAGGCATTTGCAAAAAGATTGGATTCAACTTGTAAAATTTCAGTTAAAGAAGCTGAAGACGGAGATACGGTTCTCAGAGGAAGAGCACTTATTGCACCGGGAAATATGCATATGCTTCTGAAACGAAGCGGTGCAAAATATTTTGTTGAATTAAAAGGCGGACCGCTTGTCAGCAGGCACCGTCCGTCAGTAGATGTTCTGTTTCGCTCCACCGCCAGATACGCCGGAAGAAACGCAATTGGTGTAATTATGACAGGTATGGGAGATGACGGAGCAAAAGGAATGCTGGAAATGAAGGAAGTAGGAGCCTACACAATTGCACAAAATGAAGAAACCTGTGTTGTATACGGAATGCCAAACGAAGCTGTAAAACTGGGAGGGGTAGAATCGGTTATGCCGCTTAATTTAATTTCCGAGACAGTTCTGAACCATTGTGTTCTTGTATAAAATTACCTGAAAGTCGTCTTTAAGACGGCTTTTTTTTATGAAACTACCAATAAAAAAAGCCTCTCATCGAAAATCGAAAAGAGGCCTTTATAATAAAACTATAAGTTTTTTAACCAAGATAAACTTTAAGATTTTTACTTCTTGAAGCGTGACGTAATCTGACTAAAGCTTTTTCTTTAATCTGTCTTACACGCTCACGAGTAAGGTTAAATTTTTCACCAATTTCTTCAAGAGTGTGTGAATGTTCTTCGTTTAATCCAAAAGATAATCTTATAACCTGAGCTTCTCTTTCTGTAAGTGTAGAAAGTGCATTTTCAATTTCAGTCTTTAACGAGTCATCCATTAAAGTGTTGTCAGGTGTAGGTTGAGAATCATTTGGCATAACATCCAAAAGACTGTTTTTATTGTCATCACCACTGGCAAAAGGTGCATCAACGGAAATGTGTCGACCGGCTATCTGCTGAGCATAAGCCACTTCCTCAACATCCATATCAAGTTCTTTAGCAATCTCTTCAATGTTTGGAGCTCTTTCATATTCCTGTTCAAGGTTGGAGGCAACTTTGCCTATTTTTGTCAAGGCACCAACACGATTAAGAGGCAAACGAACCATTCTTGACTGATCCGCAATTGCTTGCATAATTGATTGTCTGATCCACCAAACAGCATAAGAAATAAATTTAAATCCTCTGGTTTCATCAAATCTCTGGGCAGCTTTTATTAAACCAAGGTTACCTTCGTTGATAAGGTCACCCAATGATAAACCTTTATTCTGATACTGTTTCGCAACTGATACAACAAAACGAAGATTAGCTTTAACTAATTTGTCAAGCGCTCTTTTATCGCCTTTTCTGATCTTCTCAGCCAATTCAATTTCTTCATCGGCATCAATAAGATCAACCTTCCCGATTTCCTGTAAATACTTGTCGAGCGACTGACTTTCACGATTAGTAAACTGTTTTGTTATTTTCAATTTATTTTCAACTCCTAAGTTATATACATCCTCATTATAACCATTATCGGAAAAGAATGTTCCACTTTCCAATAATTTTCGATATTAAGATCAAGTATAATTCCAAAAACTACGTATTTCGGACAAGCAAAAGTAATCATTTAATGTATTAAAAGAAAGGAAATAATTCTCCATATTGCCTTCAAATTATTATGATTTTAGATGCTTTTTAAGCTAAAAAGGTTCAAAATTATTCAAATGGATAACCTTTTTTGTAAGATATTTCCGGATCAGGCAGGTGCGAAATATCTTCATCTTCCCAGTCATATTTTTTGGAGGGAGTATTGTTCGAAAAGAAAAACACCGATAACAAACCTGAAACAGCACCAAATAAGTGTCCTTCCCACGAAATTTTTTCATCTACCGGCAGTAATCCGGCTGCAAGTCCGCCATATAAAAATATTGTAACCAACGACAAAGTAATTGCTTTTATATTTCGGTAGAATATTCCGTTAAAGAAGAAAAATGCAGCAAATGAATATATTAATCCGCTTGCCCCAATATGATAGGATTCGCGGCCAAAAATCCATAAAAGTATTCCTGCTAAAACCTGCGAAAAGATAAAAATCTGAACAGAGTTTTTTCTGTAAAAATAAAAAAGGGAAGTATTTAAAATCAGAAAAGGAAAAGTATTGGAAATAAGATGGTTTAAGTCGCCATGGAGAAACGGACTGAAAAGGATACCTTTAATTCCCGATACTTCTCTTGGAAGAATTCCCAGATATGAAAATTTATGATTAAATAGAATTTCAGCTAGTTTTAAAATCCACATAATGGATAGTAAAACCATAGAAATCTTCAAACTCGCTTTTAATGTTGTTTTTTCTTCCATTGATAAAGAAACCCGGATATTTACCGGGCAAAATTAATTCATCATATTAACCATCTGGGCAACTTCATTTGCAACCCTTTGGTTGTATCCAAATGCAATTCCTTTGTGTGTAACAATATCCACAATAGTACCAATTCCGCATAATCCGCCTGTAAGAAGGTATAAAATTCCCATTCCTACCTGATCTACAAGAAATCTCTGAATGCCGGCAAAACCTAAAAATCCTACCAGTGAAAAGAGTAAAATATTCATCGGATCTCTTCTTCTTGAACGATATGCATTTGCAAACAGGTAAGCTTTCTCATCAGACATATTCTGAATTAAACCCTGAACGTAAATTTGTTCTTCGCCTTGTAATTCCGGTAATATCTGCAATACGTTAGCCATTTGAACTCCTGAATCTATTTATATTATCTATAGTTTTTTTTCCAAGCTTACCAATTCTGTATGTTAAAATAAGAAATGCAGGTATTCCGAGCGGATGTGCCGAAAAGGAATTAGCAATTTCAAACCTGAATAAATAAGCAATTGAGTGACCCAAATTATATCCCGGACTTTTTATCCCAAATAAGATATCTGGCAAAAACAGGGTGAAATGTTCGTCACTCAACGGATCTGATAAAGCAAGCAGTGTCAGTCCGGCAAGCCATATTAATGCTTCCGGTTCAACTAATTTCAAATACCTGAAATAGTGTGATATTGAGTTTCTATTTTGCTTTATCGCTTGCATCTTTGAAATATAACCAAAATATAGTTTTATTAAAATATTGAATTAATTGTAAAATAATTTTCAACGGATATATTATATTGTTGTATTGATTACGACGAACTTGTGAGCAAATGGTTCATTTTCTGAAAATTTGATATGTGGTACAATGCTGAAAGAGAATAGATTTATTGAAAAATTAAATAAACTTTTGGGAAAAAGTGAGAAATTAAGCTCAAAATTGTCATTTATAAGATTATTGATATTTCTTGTCGGAACCACAGTTACTTTGTTAACTTTCTTTTTCATTGGCGAAAATGCCACATATTTTCCACTTTTTCTGTTTTTGATTTGCTTTTTAATTGCAACACATTTTCACAGCAAAATCATTTCAAAAATAGAACATTTTTCAATTTACCTGAAAATTAAGAAAGAGATTTTTGCCAGAAAAATATTGGATTGGCAAAATATTAACAATTTTTATGAACCAAAGGAAAAATCAAATCTTGACAGAGATCTTAATATTTCCGGCAGCAGATCACTTTTACATCTTATAAATTTATCAGCCAACAATGCGGTAGCCGAAAAACTTTACAGGAAACTTACTTCCAAAAAAAACATAGATGAAATAAAGATAAATCAAAGAGTTATAACCGAACTTTCCAGACAATCAAATATTATCAACAGGGTATTGTTGTATGGATATAATTACAGCTCGACAAATTTTAACAAGTTCAAAGAATGGCTTTTTCAATCGGCTAAAATTTTAGTTTATCCAAAGATGATATTAATTTCGGTGTATTTACTGAACATAATTTTACTGGCTTTATTTCTTTCAGGAGTTGCAGAACCGTGGTTTTATTACTCAATACTGGTTTACATTTTCTGCTATTACATTTACAGCAGCAAGACAGCCATCATAATAAAAAACAGCGAAGCAATAGTTAAAGAAACAAAATCATTTTCTGCTGTTTTTAACTATTTGTGTGATGTAAAACCAACCAATTGTGATGAGTTAAATGAACGACTGAAAATTTTTACAGCAAATAAAACATCACTTAAATCAATTTTTAAAACTCTGAAAAACATTATTTCTTTTCTGGAACTCAGAGGAAATCCGCTTATATGGTTCCCAATTGTTTTGATTTTTCCTGTTGATGTTGTTTTAGTAGATAAATTAACAAAACTGAGAGAAAAACTTAAAGATGTTTATCCGCAAAGCGTTGAAGCCTATAATGACCTGGTGGCTGATATTGCACTTGCAGTTTTTAAACTGAATAATGATTCTTACTGCACGCCTGTAATTTCTGAAGATGAAAATAATTTGATTGAAACTATTGAAACAGGGCATCCTCTCATACAGTTTGATCAGAAAATTACTAACACGTATAATGTTAACTGTAAAAACGGAATAGATATTATCACCGGTTCCAATATGTCAGGAAAAAGTACTTTTCTCAGAACCGTTGGTGTTAACCTGCTCCTGGCTTATTCAGGTACTTCTGTGAATGCAGAAAAGTTTGTCTGCTCAAATTTAAATTTATTTACCTGCATCAATGTTTCCGATTCGGTTGTTGACGGAATTTCTTATTTTTATTCCGAAGTAAAAAGATTAAATGAGTTGTTGAAGCTGAAAGAGAAATCAGAAGAAAAAATATTTATTCTTATAGATGAAATATTTAAAGGAACCAATAATAAAGAGCGACTGGAAGGTTCCAGATTATTTATTGAAAATATTATAGATCAAAATATTTTCGGATTAATTTCCACTCACGATCTTGAACTGGCAAAACTGGATGAAAAATATTCGCAGATTCGGAATTATCATTTTCGTGATTCAGTAAAAAATAATAATATGATTTTTGATTATAAAATTCAGGAAGGTGTTTGTCCTACAACAAACGCTTTAAAAATAATCAGAAGTACAATGAATATTTAAGTTTTCAAATCTTATTAGTATTTTCGATTATTAAAATAGAAATATTTTTATTTGATACGTTTTTCTGTAACTAACTAGCGATGCAATATGACTGACGAAGAAAAAATTAAATGGTTTGATGCTGCAATGAGATTCGGGCTTGACGGAACAATCCATCTGGTGATGAAATCTAAAATTAACGGCGAAGCTAACTGGTCAATAATTGACACTGAAAAAAATGTGGTTTTAAACTCAAATATGGAATGGGAAGAAGAACCGGATTCATCTCAGCGTGATGAAAGTTTTATGATCAGAGCAAGATTTAATTTTGATTCAGCCCTTGCAATTTGGCAGCAATATAAAATGTTTGCGGAGTAATTATATAATATGGAACTTACAACTGTTAATGAATTTGAAGAGATCGTTTCTGCAGACAGCAGTGAAAAAGAAATTATAATATTTAAATATAGTCCCATTTGTCCAATTTCAAAAAGAATTGAAAGAGAGTTCGACAGATGGTTTGAAAGCAAAAATTCTGACCTTACTTTATATAAGATTAATGTAATTTCTTCCCGTACTCTTAGTACTCATCTGGCCGATTATTTTAACATTACACACGAATCACCTCAATTAATCTGGCTTGATGAAGAGTTAAAGGTAAAAGCAAATAATAGTCATTACCAAATAGATGAGGAATTTTTGAACGGAAATCTATAAATAAATACTTAGGGGAAAATGAAAACAAAAATATTAACCACGCTTGTTTGTGCCGGATTATGTCTGTGCGGCTGCAAAGAAAAACAATCTGAAGAAAATCTTGTGAAAAAAGCACTTCAGATCCACGAGAAAGTTTTAACTGTTGATACTCACACCGATACACCTATGGGCCTTAAAGATGAAGGGTTCGACATTGCAAAGAAAAATGATCCTTACAAGGGAGGAAGTAAAGTCGATTTCCCAAGAATGAAAGAAGGGGGAATGGACGCAATGTTTTTTGCTGCTTTTATCTGGCAGGATGTGAGAAATCCGAAAAATAACCAAAAAGCTATTGATAAAACTTTCAGAATAATAAATGATATCCACGAAGTAGTTGGAAAAAACAAAAATGTTGCAGAGGTTGCCGTAACTTCCGATGATGCTTACAGAATTGAAAAAGAAGGTAAGCGTGCAATTTATATTGGAATTGAAAACGGATTTGCAATTGGTAATAGAATTGAACTGGTAAAAGAGTTTTACGATCTTGGCGCAAGATATATAACTCTTTCTCACACAAAAAATAATGACATTTGTGATTCTTCAACTGATAAACCTGAACACAACGGATTAAGTGAGTTTGGTAAAAAAGTAGTTGAAGAGATGAACCGACTCGGAATGATTATCGATGTATCGCACATTTCAGATAAATCATTTTATGACGTTCTTGGACTCTCCAAAACTCCTGTTATAGCTTCACATTCCTGTGCAAGAACCATTTGCGATAATCCGAGAAACCTTACAGATGATATGCTTAAAAAACTTGCCCAAAATGGTGGTGTAATTCAAATGTGCATTTTAAGCGCGTATGTAAAAACACCCGAACCAAATCCGCAGCGCGACAGTGCCTTTGCTGCTCTTCGTAAAAAATTCAAAGGTTTCAAAAATCTTACTGAAGATGAAAGAGTACAGGCCAGAGTTGAATGGCAGGCGACAAATAAAAAATATCCGCAAAAACTTGCTACTGTAAAAGATGTGGTTGATCATATAGATCATATTGTAAAAGTGGCAGGAATAGATCACGTGGGTATAGGAACCGATTTTGACGGTGGCGGTGGTGTTGCCGATTGTTTTGATGTAAGTCAGATGGCAAACATAACCATAGAATTGGTAAAAAGAGGCTATACTGAAGAACAGATAGAAAAGATCTGGAGCGGAAATTTTATGCGCGTTTTCCGTGAAATTGAAAAAGCAAAAGAAAGTTGAAACACTGCTATTAATATTTAGTTATTGCAAAGATAAATAATAAAAAAGCCCTGCAAAATTTGCAGGGCTTTTTTGTAAACTCAAATAAAATTAAGTTGATCTATTCATAAACACAGATATATGAAGTTTCTTCTTCAACTTTTACCTGAAACTTCTGGTTAGCTTCAACTATAAAAGTTTCATGTCTGTTAAAATCTTTCCACTCTTCAGTACCAGGTAATTTTACAATCAATTTTCCGCAAGTAACAGTCATATACTCTTTTTGTGAAGTACCAAATTCATATTCGCCAACTGCCATTACACCGGCTGTAACAGGACCATTAGAATTATTAAAAGCTATTGATTTTACTTTACCATCGAAATACTCGTTAGTTTTGAACATAATTACTCCTGTAAATTAAGTTTTGTTAATTTTATATACACCAAAAACAATTAAGATCATTCCGGCAAAATGAAGCGGATAAATTGCTTCGCCGTCAAAAATTCCCCACAATACAGCAACAACGGGAATTAAATATGTAACTGAAGTGGCAAAAACTGCTGATGAAAGATAAATCAATTTATTGAAAAATATAAGTGCTATTGCAGTTCCGAAAATACCCAGAATTAACAAATAACCCAAACTGCTGAAAGCATCGGGATGATTTGCAACTACATTTGTAAAATCTGTTGTAAAAAGGTAAGCCATTGCAATAGGACCAACAGTAAGCAGCGAAATTGAAGCATTTACAACAGGCTTTATATGAGAAAGTTTTGCCTTTATGGTAGATGAACTGATTCCGTAGCAAAAAGTGGCAATCACAACAAAAATTACGTAAAAATTCATTGAGCCAAAACCACCGCTGTTATTTACAAAACTGATGCCCAAAGAACCTATTAAGGAGATAAAAAGTCCGGCAATCTGCCACGGTTTCATTCGGAAGTTAAATACAACCATACTTATTACCATTGTAAACACAGGGGTGAGTGCATTTAAGATTCCCGTTAACGAACTTTCTAATCTGGTTTCAGCTTTTGCAAAAAGTAAATAAGGTATAAAATTTCCCACGGCACCAACAATAAAAAGAAAAAGCCAGTCTTTTTTCTTTATAGATTTAATATGTCTCAAACCAAAAGGGAGCAGGGTAATAAAAGCAAAAATAATTCGGATACTTCCTACTTGTCCGGGAGAAAATGCATCAAGTCCCTTTTTAATTAATATAAAGGAACTGCCCCAGATGAGAGCAAGAATAATAAGCAGGAACCAGGCCAGCTTTTGATTTTTTAAGTTAGTTTTCTGATTCATAATAACCGTAATTTTAAAGCACCAACATAAGAAAAACAGCTATTACAAAACAACAGAAAATGTAAATTAACTAACCTTTATATTTAAACCCTTTAATCGGTTCACGAAGCGTTAAAACCGGACAGGGAGCCTTTCTCACGACTTTTTCAGCGGTTCCGCCAAAGAAAAGATGCTCAACTCCTGTATGACCGTGAGAAGCTATGATTATAAGGTCAATATCAAGTTCGGCTGCGGTTTCGTTAATTTCAACAAAAGGTTTTCCGGTTTTAATTACGGTCTTTACCTGATTATTCTGACCCAAAACATTATCGATAAAAGTACTTAGTTCATTTTTGGCACGTTCGGTTGTATCAACATCCATTGCCGGAATTGAGATTTGTCCCATACTGAAATCAGCCGGGAAAATAAGTGGTTCAACTACATAGATGGTGTAAATTTCAGCTTCAATTTCCTGAGAAAAACTAAAAGCATAATTAAGGGCATTACGAGAATAAGCTGAAAAATCAACCGGTATAAGTATCTTCCTGATTAAGTTCATCTTTTTGCTCCCCGTTTTGTTTGCTTGCAATATTATAGAGTTCTGTATAGTCTCTGTTTAATATTCGTAGACGGGCAGCAATTATTTGAGAAAGACCACGAAGAATATTTACACCCTGAGCAGGGAATCTGTCGATAAATTCATCAAGATCAGCTTTAAAAATAACAGCCAGTTTTGTGTGTGAAGTTGCAATTGCAGTAGCAGATCTGGCAGCTTCTTCCAGCAAAGCCATATCTCCAAAGAATTCACCCGGTTCAAAGCTTGCAAGTTCTCTTGTTTCGTCGTTTTCACATTCAAGTACAATTTTAACCGAGCCTTCTTTTACAATGTAAAGTCCAACTCCGGGATCACCTTGATAAAAAATACATTCGTTGGTATCATATTCACGGTAGTGAACAATTTTCATTAAAAGTTTGAGGTATTTACCGGGAAGTTTGGCAAAGGGGGGCATAGAACCTAAAACACTTTCAAAGTCTGTTTTATCAGAAGCAGGTTTAAAAAAGCTGTTCCAGTAGCTTGCAATGTTTTTGTTTAGTTCTGTCATATTTACCTCTATCCGAATAAACCGTTTTCCGCAATCCGCCACATTTTCTGGCAGTAAAATTTATTTTCGTATAAAGCTCTTCCAACTATAACCGAGTCAACACCATTGGGAATAAAAGTCTTTAACGTTTTTAATTCGTCAATACTGCAAATACCGCCTGAGTGAGTAACTTTTACATTACATCTTTCTGCTATTTCTTTAGAAAGCTCCAGATTGGCTCCGGTCATTCTTCCGTTTGTACTTATATCTGTAACAACCAGTCTCTCAACACCCATTTCAGTAAGCTGTTTTGCATATTCGATGTATGTGAGTCCGGTATTATTCTTACGCGCATTTACAAGAACATTTTCGTTCTGAACATCAATAGCAGCTATAATTCTTTTAGGTCCAAATTTTTCAAGAACTTTTTTGAATTCTTCCGGATTATCATGCGCCATTGAACCAATTACAAGTCTGTAAACCCCAAGTGAAAAAAGCTCTTCAACGTGTTTGAAGTTTTTTACACCGCCGCCAAGCTGAACGGGTATTATCAATGAATCACAAATTTCTTCAATAACTTCATAATTTTTACAGGAACCTTCCTGGGCAGAGTTAAAATCGACAAGATGAATACATTTTGCGTTTTCTGCTCTCCAAATCATTCCCATTTCAATCGGATCATTACTGTAATCGCAACAGTTTAATTCAGGAATTCCTTTTACAACCTGAATCATTTTCCCGTCTCTAATATCTATAGAAGGGATAATAAGCAAATTCGACATGTAGACAAACCTAAGTAAACAAAATTTTATAAAACACAGTTAAACATATTAATTATTTTTAATAAAGTGTAGTTTTAATAAAATATTTGCACTTTTTTATGAAAATAATACATTTTTCCTACTTGTATTTTTAGAATAATATTAGTAACTATGGCATCTGGTTTTAAGCAAATTAAGATTTGGTTATGAAAACAAAGATTTTTAATACTAGTGTGGGAAATATTATCAGGTATAAACTCTACAACAAAGAGAACGTTGGTGAGAAAGATCTGGTTATTATCGTTCACGGATTTAAAGGTTTTATGGATTGGGGGTTTTTCCCTTTTGCAGCGCAAAAAATTGCTGCTAAAGGTTTTCCTGTTTTGTGTTTCAACTTTTCACATAACGGAGTTGGAGAAGATTTACTCAATTTTACCGAACTTGATAAATTTGCTTTAAACAGCTATTCACTTGAAGTTGA
>JBGRQB010000111.1:0-14383 GCA_041725875.1 Rhodothermaceae bacterium | reverse complement strand
AATTAATGAACCAATAAGTAGAACCGGAACGATGAAGTTATCTTATCAACCAGGGCTAAAAAAGGCTAAAAATGTTGATGATGTCAGATATGCTGTTGTTACAGTTGAAAATCAAAACAATGATGTAGTATACAATCAACAAAAACTTGAAATGTTTAAAATGAGTGGTACTTTTATAAGCGCTCCCCTAAGCTTTGCCGTTGAAGAAAACTATAGTTTAACAGAATTCCTTTTATTGGACGAAAATAATAACATATTATATATCAGTCCCAAAGAAGGTTCTGAAAAAGCAAAATTAGTAGATGATCCACTTAATATTTCTTTCAATATTGTTGAAGAACAAACAACTCATGTTGTACCTGAAGTTTTGGAAGCAAATGGTAGTGCATCAGATTTTGGATATGCTACTTTTGGTTTTCAAATAGCAAAGACCTTTAAATTGATGTTACAAACTTTTATGTTCGATTTATCTCAGCAAAAACTAGTTTTAACTAATTCCAACATATTTATAAAAAATGTTACTGATACACTTTATGCTGGCGAACTGGGTGATTCAATTACTACTATATATATGAAAGATAATTTTGATACTTGTGAAATGACTGTTTCCAAACCTGGTTTTAGTTCAATTGTTAAACAATACACAAAAACCGAGTTAGAACAATTTTCTAATATTCCGTTAACGCTTACTTTTGAAACCCCTCAAGGTATACCTACAAATGGATTGGTTGGTGAATGGTTGTTTGATGGTAATGCTACCGAAACAACTGGATTATGTAGCAATGGAGTAATTTCTGGTGCAGTTGCAACAACGAACAGACACGGTGTAAGTAATAAAGCTATGTATTTAGATGGAGCAAATGACCAAATTACAATTCCAGATCATAATAATTTGTCACCAGTAAATCAAAAAATTTCAATTTCATATTGGATGAAACCAAGTTCTGTTAATCCGCAATCGTCAACTTATATTATTTATAAGGGAAAACTTGATTTTTCAACCGGAGAGTATAGTAACTATTTTTGGGATAATAAGTTTTATAATTACATTCTTAATAATGGTGGCGGTTTTACTAATAATGCAGCTTGGGGAAGTCCGCAAACTGTTAGTTGGAATAATTGGTACCATGTTACGTGGATATGGGATAATGGCACACTTAAAATGTACATTAACGGTGAATTAAAATCTGAAAATGATCATACTGGTAAAAATATTGTGAATACAGCTACTGATTTGCATATTGGTTTTGGTACAATGGCTTACTATAAAGGGGCAATTGACGATCTTAGAATTTATAACAGAGTTTTAACCGATGTAGAGATTAATAATTTATATAACGAAGCAAAATAGCTTTTAATTAAAAAATCCCGCCTAAGCGGGATTTTTATTTATTAGTTTCTTTTGTTGATTTCTTCCATAATAGTAATTGCAGCGCCAGGAATTTTGGTACCGGGACCAAAAATTGCAGCAGCGCCATGTTCGTAAAGATAATCATAATCCTGTGCCGGAATTACACCACCTGCGATTACAACTATATCTTCGCGACCAAGTTTTTTAAGTTCTTCTACAAGCTGTGGCAACAATGTTTTGTGACCTGCAGCAAGTGAACTCATACCAACAACGTGAACATCATTTTCAACAGCCATTTTTGCTGTCTCTTCCGGAGTCTGGAATAAAGGACCAACGTCAACGTCAAATCCCATATCAGCATAAGCAGTTGCAACTACTTTTGCACCACGGTCGTGACCGTCCTGACCCATTTTTGCAATAAGAATACGAGGACGGCGTCCTTCTTCTTCTGCAAATTTATCAGTCATTTCTCTTGCTTTATCTACCATATCATCACCTTTGTATTCACTGCTGTAAACACCTGATACAGAACGAATAACTGCCTGATAGCGGCCGCTAACTTTTTCAACAGCATCGGAAATTTCGCCTAATGAAGCTCTTACTCTTGCTGCTTTAACAGCTAAATCAAGTAAGTTACCTTCTTTTGTTTCGGCACATTTTGTAATAGCTTCAAGAGAAGCTCTTACATCATCTTCGTTTCTGTTCTTTTTAAGTTCTTGTAATCTTTTTATCTGTGAAATTCTAACAGCTGTGTTATCAATATCAAGAATTTCAATAGGATCTTCTTTTTCAAGTCTGTGTTTGTTAACACCAACAATTGTTTCAGAACCTGAGTCAATTCTTGCCTGGCGTCTTGCAGCGGCTTCTTCAATTCTCATTTTCGGAATACCGGCTTCAATAGCTTTTGTCATGCCACCATATTCTTCAACTTCAAGGATATGATCCCATCCTTTTTTAAGAAGCTGTTGAACAAGTGCTTCAACATAATAAGAACCGCCCCAAGGATCGATTACTTTACATATTTTTGTTTCATCCTGAAGATATAACTGAGTGTTACGTGCAATACGAGCTGAGAAATCAGTAGGTAATGCAATTGCTTCATCAAGTGCGTTTGTATGAAGTGACTGAGTATGACCCAAAGTTGCTGCCATAGCTTCCATACAGGTTCTTACAACATTGTTGAAAGGATCTTGTTCAGTTAATGACCAACCGGAAGTCTGAGAGTGAGTTCTCAATGACATAGATTTTGGGTTTTTAGGATTAAACTGTTTGATAAGTTTAGCCCAGATCAATCTTGCTGCTCTTAATTTTGCAACTTCCATAAAGTAGTTCATACCTTCGGCCCAGAAGAAAGAAAGACGAGGTGCAAATGCATCTACATCCAATCCGGCTTTGATACCGGTTTTAACATATTCAAGACCGTCAGCCAAAGTGTAAGCCATTTCAAGATCCGCAGTAGCACCAGCTTCCTGCATATGGTAACCTGAAATTGAGATACTGTTAAACTTAGGCATTTTCTGTGAAGTATATTCAAAAATATCAGCAATAATTTTTATTGATTGTTCCGGCGGATAGATGTACGTGTTACGTACCATATATTCTTTAAGAATATCATTCTGGATTGTACCTGAAAGTAATGACTGATCAACACCTTGTTCTTCACCGGCTAAAATATAGAAAGCCAATACAGGAAGAACCGCACCGTTCATTGTCATTGATACAGACATTTTATCCAATGGAATTCCGTCGAACAAAATTTTCATATCTTCAATTGAGTCAATAGCAACACCGGCTTTACCAACATCACCAACAACACGCTGATGATCTGAATCGTAACCGCGGTGGGTTGCAAGGTCAAATGCAACTGAAAGACCTTTCTGACCTGCAGCAAGGTTTCTTCTGTAGAATGCGTTTGATTCTTCTGCTGTTGAGAAACCGGCATACTGTCTTACAGTCCAAGGACGACTAACATACATTGAGCTATATGGTCCGCGGAAAAACGGAGGAAGACCTGCCATATAATTAAGATGTTGTGCATCTTTGATATCTTCGCCTGTGTACAATGGTTTTACATTAATTTTTTCCATTGTTTCCAAAACAAATTCTTCAACTGATTTGCCAGTTTCGTCTTTAAATCTGGCAGCCCAGTCTTCGTATGAAACTTTGTTAGGTTTCAAATCTAGATTTATGTTTTTAAAATCAGGTCGTTTCATTATTTCAACGCTCCTATTTTAGTCATCAATTTTGTTAATAACTGGTAAACATCCGCACCCATAAAGATAAATTCGTCAACACCTGATGCTTTGTGAGCTTCAATCTGATCTTTTGGATAACCAGCAAGAACTAAAGTCATATCAGGATTTTTATCTTTAATATTTTTTGCAAGACCAGGAACAATTTCAGGATAGTTATCATCGATTGAACAGATAACAGTTGCACATGCACCTGATTCAACAACTGCTTTTGCAGCATCTTCAGGAGTTTCAAATCCGTCAGGGTAAACTATTTCAAATCCGCCAACTTCAAAAAATCCTCTTGAGAAATCTGCACGAGCTTTATGAGTTCTTAAAGCACCCATATTAGCTAAGAAGATTTTTGGTTTTGAACCAGTTTCTTTTTCAAATTTTTCAGCAGCGTTTCTTAAATTTTCAAATAATTCAGATGCTCTGTGAAGTTTAACAGGAGTTACTTTTACAGATTCTCCTGCAGTAGCTCTGGTTGCTTTTGTAACTTCACCAAGAGTAGCGCCTTCAAGAATTGCATCAGCTGCAGTTGTGATTGCGCCAGCTGACATATCATTAATAAGAGAGTTTAATTTTTCAAGAATGTTTTTATCAATTTCCTGTGATCCGGAAACTCTGAATTTTTGTAAATAATCTGAACGTTTTGCAAATATTGATTTGTGATCAGGAGTTTTGTCTGCAAGTTTTTCTTCTTTAACATTTGCATACATATTTGAACCAACAATTACAGATTTACGTTTACCGTAATCTTTGTTTCTGTCGGCAACAACTTTTTCAATTTCTTCCTGAACAAAACCTTCTTCAAGAGCTTTAACTATTCCGCCTTTTTCTTCAATAGTCTGGAACAATTTCCAGGCTTCCTGAGAAACTTCGTGAGTTAATCTTTCTACGTAGAAAGAACCACCGGCAGGATCTATTAAAGAATCAAGATGAGATTCTTCTTTAAGAATAATCTGAGTGTTTCTTGAAATTCTTCTTGAAAATTCATCTGGAGTTCCTGTCGTTTCGTCAAACGGGTTAGTTGTAATACTGTCAGCACCACCAATAACAGCTGAAAAAGCTTCAGTAGTGGTTCTTAACATATTTACATAAGGATCAAGAATTGTTTGAGTATAGTTTGAGCATCTTGCGTGGATTGTCATTTTTTGAGCTTCAGCGTCACCGCCAAATGCTTCAACAATTTTTGCCCACATTAATCTTGCAGCTCTTAATTTTGCAATTTCCATAAAGTAGAAAGTACCAATTCCAAATGTAAACTGAACTGCTTTTGCAGCAACGTTAATATCAAGACCGCGTTCAGTTAACTGAGTTAAATATTCTGAAGCAGTTGACATAACAATTGCAAGCTCCTGAGTTGCACTTGCACCAGCATTGTGATATGCAAGTCCGCTAACGCCAACTGTTTTTAATTCAGAGTTGTTACCGGCAGCATGTTCAGTTGTAACTTTCATTTTATTATAAGCATAATCCAAAGTAATTGGTAAGCTTCCGTTAACCGCCAAATAAGCAACAGGATCGGCAGTTACAAAGCCTTTTACTTTAGACATATCAACATTGTTCTTTTTAGCGTACGCACAAAGTACGGAGTGGAAAGGGAATGAAGAAAATCCTGCATCAACGTGAATTGGATATTTTGTAATATCAACTCCGTCAAAAGCTCTTTCCAGACTTTTCAATCCTGAGATTGAAACACCGTTTCCAACTTCAGTTTCTTGAGCATAATCTGCATCAAGACCTTTTAAAGTTGCTGTGTCAAGTTTGATGTTTATTGCAGTCTGACCTCTTTCAAGATCTGTTTTTAATGCAGCGTTAAAATCTTCTGCCAATCCGTATGGAAGTTCCTGACTTATATCCCAAGATTTTTTTAAATATCCGGCAGCGTTTGAGCTACGTACATATTCGTTAAAACCGGGAGTATTTTCTAAGTGAGGAAGATCTTTGATGTCGTTTTGTGTGTAGATTGGTTGAAGTGTAATACCTTCGTAAGTTTTAGTAAGTAGTTTTTTCTCGAAAGGAGCACCTTTCAGATCCGCTACAACTTTTTCCTTCCATTCGTCATACGTGGGAGGAGCGAACTCGTCCAGAAGATTGAGTTCTTTTTCCAATTTAATTTCAGAATTGTTGTTTTGCACTTCTGACATTTCTCATCTCCAATAGAAATTACAAATAATGTAAAATTATATTATTGTAATTTACCAATTATTTGATGAAAAAAGGAAGAGTTTTACAATAAATCGAGAAAAAATTAATTATTTAATTTTTTCTCGAGAATCTCAGGGATTTTATCCAAATGTGCAATTTTGTCTTGAATTCTCAATTCTATTACCGATGAAGGCATAGAAGGAAGGATTGCAGACTCCGGATCCTGGGTAATAACATAGCCGTCAGAGGCTTTTACAAACCCCGCTCCAATACTTCCGTCGCGACCCATTCCTGTTAAAACCACACCAATTGTGTTATTGCCAAAGAGTTTTGCAACACTTTTAAATAAAGGATCGGCAGATGGTTTTACAAAATTTTCAGGAGGAGAATCTACAAGTTGGAGAGTTCTGGTTACCGGATCTACCATTGTATGAATTTCGCCGGGAGCAAGATAAATTGTACCCGGTTTTATTTCCATTCCCGAACTTGCAAGCTCAACTTTCATTTTTGAGACATATTGAATCTTTTTCGGAAATGCTTTCAGCATCCAGGCCGGACCGTGAAGTACGATAAAAAACGCGGCTTTATCTGTTGGCTTTATTTTTTCAAATAATTGTAGAAGAGTCTGAGGCCCACCGGTACTTGTGGCAATGCAGACTCCTTTAAAATCCGGTTTTTTAATCTTTTCATTATCCAGCTTTATGTTTGTTGCGGATTTTTGTTGATTTAATGAATTTTCAAGTCGTTTTTTAACATCTTCCACATCTATCGGCTTTGTAATAAAATCATCTGCACCGGCTGAAAGAGCTTTATCCAAAGCTTCCTGCGAAGCAAGAGCAGTAATCATCATAATTACCGGAGCTGGTTTTATCGATTTTCTGATTTTATTAATTAACTCGAGTCCGTCAAGTTCAGGCATCATCCAATCGGTAATTACAGCATCATATTCAGATTTTTGTAAAGCTTCCCAGGCTTGTTGCCCGTTTGAGGTAAGGGAAATTTCATAATTATCTTTCTTTAAAATTTTTTTCAATAACAGACGACTTGAAGAATCGTCTTCAACAACGAGAATTCTCATTTCATTAACCAGACTTTGATTTGGAAGACATTCAATTTATAAAAAAAATTATTAACGGACAATAGACTCTTATTCAGCTTAAGCATTTTATTGCCCTATCTATATTATAAGGATCTGCATTCTGCTTTCTTAAATTCGCAATTCATCTGCTATTATCGGTATTTCGTTTAATTTTTTCTCTATCTGATAAATTCAGAATTATATTTGTTTAGCTAATTCTATTTCTGAAAAACTACGAGGATAAAATGATTGACAAAACAGAAGCAGCAGGAGTTCAGAACAGGGCACAGGTAACACAAGCACAAAAAGAGAATGAAACCCAACAAAAAGAAACACCTGAAAAGATCGCAAAACAAAAAAACGACTCACTTAACCTGAGTGACGAATCGCAAAAATTGTTCAAAGTTGCAGCAGATAAAAAACTTACCGAATTGAATCTCTCATCTGAGAAAATGAAAAAAATAAACTCTTTTCTTGAAGAGATGGACAGTATTGTTAAAAAAGGTGTAGAGAAAAACCTTTCTTCAAAAGAGAAAGAAGAGTTAAGTAAGATTAACGGACAATTAGACGAGCTTCTTAAAAAAACAAGAGGAAAGAAACCTTCTGAAAAGCTGATGAATTCAGTGGAAGAGCTATTTAAGAAAAGAGATCAAATTGTTGGTGAAAACAATGAGAAAATATTATCGGCAGATGATCAGAAGAAAATGGATAAACTCGGCAGTAAAATTGATGCACTAATTGGCGGAGATAAAAAGGAAGCCGGAGCAGCCGAAGGTTCGCAAAAGGGTTCTGAAGCAGCAGGCGAGAACCAAAGTGCTGAAAAGAGTAAGCAGAAAAAAGGAAACTCGGCAAATGTAAAATTACAGAAATTGAAAGGAAAATCTTCAGATTATCAAATTCTTAAAGCAAACGGAAAGGTCACTTTGATAGATCAGAATGGTAACGGAGATGTTAAAAAGACTTTTTCAATGCCGGTAAAACTTCAATTTTCAGATACAACAAAAACAATAAAAAGTTGATACAACAAGAGCAGATAAATTTATCTGCTCTATTTTTTTACTTTATAAAATATTCCGCGTTCAAGTTTTTCTTCAATAATTTTGTTATTGTTTATCAGCTTACTAATTGCAGATAAAACAATTTCCAGTTCAACTCCAAAAGTTTGTGCAAGATCATTTGCAGTTACCGGACGCCTTATAATAGTAGATATAATTTTATCTTCAATATCATTTATTTTTGCTGAATCGGTAGTTTTACTTTTTACTTTTGCCACAACCTCAACATGCAGAGGTGAAAATTTTTCAGCAATTTCTTCCAAACGCTCTCTGGCAACAGGTTTCAGCGATTTTATAACTCCGGGTCTGTCAAGAGTATTTAACTGTACTCTGTGCGGATTAATTTTTTTAACCGCCTCTGTAATGCGGTCAACTTCTTCATCCATATCGTTTATACCGGGTGAAAAAAATATTTCTAACCACATCTCGATATCGGTTTCATTACGAAATGCAATTAATCCTTCAATGATTTTATCAACTGTTAAATCTTTTTGAGGACGAGTTAATTTAAGATAAGCTTTTTCTCCAACAGCATCGAGCGAAGGTAATATCAAATCTATTTTTTTGATTTCGTCGCGGATCTCTTTTTTATATAAAAGTGTGGAATTAGTAATAAGTGCCAGACGATATTGAGGATATTTTGACTTAATATAATTGATTAAATCTCCCAGTCGGCTGTTTAACAGAGGCTCTCCTGCACCTGAAAATGTTATGCAGTCGAGTTTATTGTTTTCAGCAATAAACTGATCTAATTCAACAATCACTTCATCTATATTAATATATTCTTTTCTTTCAAGCGTAAGATTGTTTGTGGCTCCGGATTCACAATAGATACAATTCATTGAACATACTTTACTTGGAACCAGGTCTATTCCCAATGACATTCCGAGTCGGCGCGAAGGAACGGGACCAAACAGATATTTGTACTTCATCAGATATCCTTTCAAAAAAAATTTGTAATACTAAGGTATAAAAAAGGGAGGGTAATTAAAATATAAATGGAGTGATATCCGGAGCTGGAAATACCACCCCATTATATAGTAGTACTCTAGTACTAGTGATGATGGTCACATTTTACTTCTTTAGATTTTAATTTACCCTCTAAATAAGAGTTTACAAGTACTTTGGGATCTTCTTCACTTGCACCTGTAATTAGTTCTATTTCCTGAGTCTTAAAATGATCCTGAGCTTTATGGCCCATACCGCCTGCAATTACAACTTCCACACCTTTCTCACTCAAAAATTTTGGAAATGCGCCGGGAGTATGATCGGGGGCATCAAGTAATTTTTCTTCTACAATTTTGTTTTCTTCAACATTATAAACTGCAAACTGTTTGCAGTGACCAAAATGTCCGCACAGTTTTTCGTTCTCAACAGGAATGGCAATTGTTTTTTTCATTCTAAAATTCTCCAGTTTTTTATATAGCTCTTTTGGTAATCTGATCGGTTTTTTTTCTTTTATAAAAACGGTTTCAACTTGTGTGGAGTTACATAAATTGTTATTTATATCAAAAATAAGATGACGCCATCTCATTTTTAACGGATTTGAATCCTCGAGATAAGTAAATATTGTTATCTCTTCTTCAAGAGGTAATTCATTTTTGAAATCGGATTGAATATTTGTTACAAATACAAAGAGTGAGTTTGAAGTAAGATAATTAATAGGAAGTTTTGCCGAGTTAAAAAATAATGATCTGGCTTCTTCGAAGTAGTTAAAATATCTTGAATGATTCAGATGTGAATAGATGTCACACTCGTATGCGTATATTTTTCTTTTTGTAACTGCTCTCATTTTAAAGTGGTTCTTTTGTTTCCGTTCTGCAACAATTTCCGTGTCCCATTTCAGAGGCAATATTTGTAACATCAGATGATTTACAATTTGGGCAATCGGTAAACTCTTTTCTCATACATTGTCTGGAGATTTCGCCGCAACTGTTGCACTTGAAAATGTTTTTTTTGAAGTGAATATTTCCGCCGTTAATTTTAAGATGTTTTCCTTCCATTAAAAATTCGGCAATTTTTCTTCGTGCTTTTTCAATTAACCGCGAAAAAGTGGGGCGCGAAATATTCATACTGGCAGCAGCGGTTTCGTGATCCATTCCTTCGAGATCGGCTAATCTTATGGCTTCAAACTCATCTATGGAAAGATCAACCTTTCCAAGATCTCTTCCTCTGGTTCCGCAAGGTTTAAAATCGCAGTAAACCGGAGGTGAATTTACAAGTCTGTTTTTCGCCGGTCGCGGCATAAATTCTCCAATTGTTATACGCAATAATAATGAACATATGTTCAAAATGCAAGTTTGATTAAATCGGGAAATAATTCTCCAATGTTTAATTTTTAATAATAACTTAACGGTTTAATTAAAGAATCTTTTGTATTTATGTGCATTAGCCTTTGAAAAATTAAATGAAATTGAATTTCCTTTCAAAGTTTATTATTTTTACACGCTTGAAAATTTTTTTAAAAACCAAAAAATGAGGTAAATATGACTGCAATAGTTGATGTTCTGGGACGCGAGATCCTTGACTCAAGAGGAAATCCTACTGTTGAAGTAGAAGTTTTATTAGAATCAGGTGTTATCGGTAGAGCAGCAGTTCCAAGTGGTGCTTCAACAGGTGAACACGAAGCAGTTGAATTACGCGACGGAAATAAAGAAAGATATTTAGGTAAAGGCGTTACTAAAGCTGTAGATAATGTAAACAATAAAATAGCTGATGAATTAATTGACTGGGATGCAACTGATCAGGTTGGTATCGATCAATTCTTGTGCGAATTAGACGGCACTCCTAACAAAGCTGAATTAGGTGCTAACGCTATTTTAGGTGTTTCTCTTGCTGTTGCAAAAGCTGCTGCCGAAGCTTTGGGATTACCTCTATATAGATATATTGGCGGAACAAACGCAAGAACGCTTCCTGTTCCTATGATGAACATTATCAATGGTGGTAGCCACGCTGATAATACTGTAGATTTCCAGGAATTTATGGTTATGCCGCACGGAGCCGGAACTTTTGCTGAGTCTTTAAGAATGGGTACTGAAACTTTCCACGCTCTTAAAGCGGTTCTTAAATCAAAAGGTTACAGCACTGCAGTTGGTGACGAAGGTGGTTTTGCTCCTAACCTTAAATCAAACGAAGAAGCTATTGAAACTATTCTTGAAGCTATTACTAAAGCTGGTTACAAACCAGGTGAAGAAATTTCATTGGCTATGGACGTTGCATCAAGTGAAATGTTCTTGAAAGATGAAAAAGTTTATTCATTCTTTAAATCTGATAAATCTAAAAAAACTTCTGACGAAATGGTTAAAATTTATGCTGACTTAGTAGCAAAATATCCAATCGTTTCAATTGAAGACGGCCTTGATGAAAATGACTGGGAAGGCTGGAAAAACCTTACTACTGAATTAGGTTCTAAAATTCAGCTTGTTGGTGATGACTTATTTGTTACTAACACAGAAAGATTATCACAAGGTATTGAAAGAAATATTGCTAACTCGATCTTAATTAAAGTTAACCAGATTGGTACTTTAACTGAAACTTTAGAAGCAATTGAAATGGCTAAAATAGCTGGTTACACTTCAGTTATCTCACACCGTTCAGGTGAAACTGAAGATGCAACTATTGCTGACATTGCTGTTGCAACTAACGCCGGACAGATCAAAACTGGTTCTGCTTCAAGAAGTGACAGAATTGCAAAATATAATCAGTTATTAAGAATTGAAGAAGAATTAGATACAACAGCTCTTTTTCCAGGCTTGGCTGCATTAAACTGCGCAAAATAATCTTATATATAGATAAAAAATTCTCAAAAGCACCTTTACTAAAGGTGCTTTTTTTTTTATCTTAGCGATCCACGCTTAATTAATCACGAGGTTTTTATGCCTAAACATACTTTACAAACGATTAATAATCTTATAAAAAAACAAAACATTGAAGTTATTGATCTTAAATCTATCGATCTTGTGGGTCGCCTTCATCACATCTCATTACCTGTGTGTCCCGGAATAATGAAAAAACTGGTTACTGAAGGTGTTGGTTTCGACGGCTCCAGTTATGGTTTCAAAAAAGTAAACAACAGTGATATGATTATGGTACCAGATCTTGATACTGCTACTGTTGATAAATTTCGCGATGCACCAACGTTAAGTTTTTATACTAATGTTGTTCAGACAGACGAAAAGAGAACACCGTTTCCGCAAGACGGCAGAAGAATTGCAAGTGCAGCAGAAAAAATTCTGAAAAAATATACCGGCGCCGATACAATGATGTGGGGACCGGAATTTGAATTCTATATTTTTTCTGATGTTGATTATGATACAAGGACATCTGCATCTTATTATTTCATTGAACACGACGAAGAATTTAGTCACAATGCATATCACGCTGCAAATCCTTTTGATCTTTATGACGATTTCAGGGATGAAGCTTGCAAAATGTTTAATGAAAGTGGTATTCCGGTTAAATACCATCATCACGAAGTTGGTGACAGAGGTCAGCAGGAAATTGAAACGTATTTCTTTGATACTCTTTCAGCTGCAGATAACATTGTTATGGGAAAATATTTGTTGTTTAACCTGGCCAAAGAACAAGGTTTACATTTAACATTTATGCCTAAGCCAATGTATAAACAAGCTGGTAACGGATTGCATCACCATATGTTTTTAACTAAAAATGGTAAAAACGCTTTTTACAAAAAAGGTGAATATGGAAATGTAAATGAACTTGGAAGATTCTTTATTGGTGGAATGTTAAAACATGCTGCTGCTTTGGTTGCCTTTACAAATCCAAGTACAAATTCATACAAAAGATTGGTTCCAGGATTTGAAGCACCTGTTGCCTTAACTTACGGAAGAGGAAATCGTGCTTCTGCAATTAGAATTCCAAAATATGTTTCTAATCCCGAAGAAACAAGATTTGAATTCAGACCACCGGATGCAACTGCTAATCCATACTTATGTATAAGCGCTATGCTTATGGCCGGTATTGACGGTGTTGTTAATAAAATAGATCCGGTTAAAGAAGGATATGGACCTTGGGATAAAAACATAACCGAAGAAACGAAAGATCAGATTGAATGGTTACCAAAAAGTTTAGATGAAGCATTAGATGCTTTGGAAGCTGACAACGAGTTTCTTAAACGTGACGGCATTTTCACTGATGAATTAATTGAACAGTGGATTGTTACCAAACGTCGCGACATTGAAGCAATTGCAACAATGCCTCACCCTTACGAATTCAAACAATATTTTACTTTATAGAAAAAAGAACGGCTTGCCGTTCTTTTTTATTTTCCTCAATAAATACAGTCCTCAAATTAACTTGAGATCGAATTGAATTACATCGGAGAAATTGCGGCACTTCTTACAGCCCTTTGCTGGGCATTTACATCTGTTATATTTACGGATGCATCCAGAAAAATTGGTTCGGTGTCAGTTAATGTTTTCAGACTTACATTTGCTTTCATTTATTTATCAATTCTGATAATAGTTACAGATAAAAATATTGACCTTAGTTATAATCATTATTTGTTTCTTGCTCTCAGCGGATTTATTGGTCTGGTGGTAGGCGATTCATTTCTTTATTTATCTTATAAAAAGGTTGGTCCGAGAATAGGTATGTTGATGATGTCCCTTGATCCGGCCATAACAACTCTCTACGGTTTTTTGATATTAAATGAATCGCTTTCGTTCCAGGCGTTATTTGGTATAACACTAACAATCTTTGGGGTAGCTCTTGTTATCTTGCAAAAAGATTCAAATTCAAATCAGGCAGAAAAGAAAAATATGATTTGGGGAGTGATATTCGGTTTCTTTGCTGCAATAGGTCAGGGAACCGGATTATTATTTACCAAAATGGCATTTATGGAAGGAGAGCTAAACAGCTTTGTTGCCAATTATTTTAGAATCATCACTGCTTTGATACTGATAACACCACTTACTTTTTTTATGAAAGACTTTTCCAATCCGCTAAAAGTATTTAAGTTCAATAAAAAAGTATTACTGCTTATTGGGGCAGGTTCATTTATCGGGCCCTTTGTTGGGATAACATTAAGTTTGTATGCAATAAGTGCAACAGAACTGGGAGTTGCAACTGCTTTAATGGGAACGGTTCCCATAATGTTATTGCCTATATCAAAGTTTTATTACAAAGAGAAATTGAGTTTGAAGTCAGTATTAGGTGCTTTTATTGCAGTAGGAGGAATATTTATACTTTTTTTAAGGTAAAGTAAAATTAAACAAAAAATAATTTGACATTAGAGAAAGAAAACTCTAACTTAGAAGTCTGTGATTTTTATGACAATGTTCTACGAAATGATGTGAAAAGTACCGAAACGAAGTGATAATAAACCAAAACTTAGTTTGAATGATTGATTTGGTTGAGAATTTATTAAAAAATGTTTTGACATTTATGATTGGTTTTATTATCTTTTAAGTCTCGAAATTATGAGAAAAGAAGTAAGAAAAAGTTCTTTGAAAGAATGAGTGACTGAAGTTGGAAAAAGACTTTAGTAGATAGC
>JBGRQB010000110.1:0-14394 GCA_041725875.1 Rhodothermaceae bacterium | reverse complement strand
GAAAATTCCTGACAAATTTAATTTTTGAAAATTACAGATTAAATTCTCTCCTGATTCATAAAAATAATTTTGTTCTCAGAACACGAAATTATAAATATGAAACTGAAAAAAGCCTTACCGGAATTATTAATTTAAATAGAGAAGTAGTTAAAAATGTCGGAGAAATTATTCCGGTAAAAGGAATGATTACTGATAAAGTTTTGATGAATGAAGTTGAAATAGCAGCAAACAACAAATATTTGGTTGCAGCAAATAAGTATCACAATCCGGTAATAAGAATTTATGATTTGGAAACTGGTGAAAACGGAGGTGAAATAAAATATCAGTTAAGCTATAACTTAGAAGATTACATTGATAAAGAGAAAGAGGAGCTGTATAAAAATTATTCATTCTTATATAGCCTGGCAGCAGATCAAAAATATATTTATGCTGTGGTAAAAAGAAGACTTGCCAACAAAAAGGAATGCGGTATCGGGAGATTTATATCAGATGAAAGAGGAGTTTATCTTCTTGAAAATAAAGTGCGGAGTTCTGAAACAGATTTAAATGAACTTCTTATTTTTTCGTTACAGGGAAAACTCATTAAACGAATAGAACTGAATATATTTTGCGATAAAATGAAAATTCATAACTCCAGACTTTATTTTATAGATTCGTTTGTCGGGAAAAAGATTTATGAATATGAAATTGAAGTAAAATAAAAAAGGAAGCTCAGCTTCCTTTTAATTTAATGCTTTGTTAAAAATTACCTCTGTTACAACCGGAAAATGATCTGACGGAAATTTATTGTTGATTAAAGTATCAATTGTTTTATGAGTAAGGACAGTGGTTTCATTTCTTACAAAAATATGATCGATTGCACCAACAGCAGGATCATAGTTTTTATTGAATCCGGTAAACGTTGCTTCAATTCCTTTATGCTTTTCTTTACTATTATATTTTGAATCAAGCATCTTAAAATAATCAACTTGAGTTCCAAGAATTTTATAAGCTTCTGATTTAGAAGTGATGTTGAAATCACCAGTCAGCACAAAAGGAAAAGATTCGGAAAGTGAAAATATTTTTTTTGTGATAAGTTTTGCGCTCTCTTTTTGAGCAATCTTTCCTGCATGATCAAAATGAGTATTAAAAACCATAATGACTTTGTTTGTTGTTAAGTCTTCAAGTTTAATATAAGTGCAAATACGATTGCAGGCAGCGTCCCATCCCCGACTCACTTTTTCAGGAGTTTCAGACAGCCAAAACGTTTGCGAATCATATTTCTTGAATCTCTTTTTGTTATAAAATACAGGAGCAAATTCACCAAGATTTTCTCCGTCATCTCTTCCGATTCCTACCCAAAAATAATCGGGCAGCATTTTACTTAAATCATCAAGCTGATGTCTGAGAGCTTCCTGTATTCCAATTATATCAGGCTGTTCTTTTTTTATAATATCAGCTACCAGAAATTTTCTTTCGTTCCAGTTATTCAGGCTGTCACCCGGATTGTCGTAACGAATATTAAAACTCATAATTTTAACAGTTGTAGAGTCAGATTGTTTTTTAGTTGTATTGCAAGATTGCAGACATAACAATATCCCGAGCAATAAAAATATTTTTTTCATAAGATACTCCTGATTTTGGAAATCAATTTATAAAAAAATATTTAATATAGAAACATTCTTGAGTTCGAAACATCTTTAGGTAAGATTAAAACAAATAAATATCGTAGGGCTGTTTAACCATCTAAACGGGAAAGAGATGGTAGATATTTTCGCGCCGACACTTTGCAGGGGTTGTCGGCTGTTTTTATTTAAATAAACTTTTTTTAAGCTACTAAATTAATGGGGAAAGATTTATATTATAAACAAATTTTTGAGTTTAGCACGAATATCGTGATTTAATAATATTTGATGTGCAACATTAAGGGTAATGTTAATCATCGGGGCTGAAGATGGAAGGAAATCAGGTATTTATAACTTTTGAGAACCCTATTCTGGTTGGTGTTCTTGTTTTTTCAATTATCATTGTTTTAATCTATATCTTTTCAAAATATTTTTATTTCCCGCTTGCCAGAAAGTATTTCAGAAATAAAAAGCGAAACAATTTAATTTCTAAGGTATTATTTGAAACTGACCCGAATCCGGTTTTCAGAATAGATTTTGACGGAAATTTGATTCGCAAAAATGAAGCTTTTGATAAGCTGCTGAGAAAACATAAAATTAGTTTTGATGAGTTATTGAAATGCTTGCAAGTCAATACTGACATAAAGGTGATGGAAGATAACTTTGAAATCAAGCTTGACAAAAGTTACTATGAAATTGTTATGAAAAGAATTGCAGCACTTGAAGCTTTGCAATTTTATCTGATTGATAATACCGAAATTAAAATAAAAGAAGAACTTATTTGTGATTATAAATTAAAAGTTTCTGAAATAAAAAATAGGGAAGAAAATAAGTTTCTTGAACAACGAAATGAACTTGCCAGAGAACTGCACGACTCGATTAATCATAACCTGCTTTTTGCAATTAAGAAAATAGAAATGCGAGATAAATATTTTCCGGAGCTGAATGATTTACGAAGAATTTTTGAAGAGATCAGAAATTTTTCCAAAGAGATTAAACCGGAAAATTTTGAACTGGAAGATTTTACTTATATACTTTATTCTTTGATAGAAAAATATCAGCGGGCGACAGATATTAAATTCGAACTTCTGGCAGATGAAAAAGTAAATTCTGTGAACAGCAAAACACTTTTCCATTTATATAGAATTGTTCAGGAATTATTAACAAACGTTGTTAAGTACGCAGAAGCAAAAAATGTTGAGATTAGTGTTTATTCAGAAGAAGAAAAATATTTTTTAACAGTTGAAGATGACGGAATTGGATTTAAACCAAAAAAAATAACTGACAGTTACTACACATCTTCAGGGTTGGGCATAATTAATATTCAGGAAAGAGTTAATGAAATTGACGGATACTGGAGTATAGATTCAGATTCGGGAAGAGGTACCATAACAATTATTGAATTTTCAGGGTAACAATGAGGGAAAATATTTCAATTTTAATTGCCGATGACCATAATCTTTTCAGGGCGGGTCTGAGGGAAATTATAAAAAAGGAAGCCAGATATTTTGTGGTAGGCGAAGCTTCTGACGGAAATGAACTGGTTGAGAAATGTAATAAACTGGGGCCGGATGTTATTATCAGTGATTTATTGATGCCCGGACTTGACGGGATAAGTGCGATAAGAAAACTGAGAAAAGAAAATCCGGATTTGAAGACAATTATTGTTTCTATGGAATATAATAAGGCAACTGCATATAAAGCCTGGAAAGCAGGTATTAACGGAATGCTTGGTAAAGATTGCGATGAAGGCGAATTTATGTTTGCACTTAGCAATATAATGAATAACAAGACCTATTTTTCGGGAATACGAGATGAAGAGATAATGAATCTCAAAATAGAACTTGAACCGGAAAAGACAGAAAATGAACGATTTAATATGTCATTTACTAATAAAGAAAAGGAAGTCCTGAAACTGCTGGAAAAAGGTATGTCGAGTGAACAGATAGCAGATACTATGTGTGTTGGAAAAAGAACCATAGATTTTTACAGAGCAAAACTGATTCAGAAGCTGAATTTTAAAAACTCTAACGAGTTAGTTGCATTTGCAGTAAAGTATTGTATTTATCACAAGTACCGTGATTTTTAGTAATTATACCAGTGGTTTTTAGTAGTTATGCTGGTTTTTAAGGGAATTTTGTAGAATATATTTATTCCTCACAATCATAAAATTGTAGAGGAATAAAATGAAAAACCTAAGTATTATTTTAGTTTTTGCAACATTATTAAATTTTGGTTTTGCTCAGGAAGCAGGTGAAATTTTTAACAATAATGAACTGTTAAAATTGTTTGGAGAAGTTAAACAAAGTGTAGATTTTAAAACAGAAGAGTTGAAAAATCTGATTCCATTGGCCGGAGAGCATATAATGTTTCGTATTATAAGTGATGATGTAGTCATATTAGATCAGCACAGACAGCAGCTCTATCCCTATGATAAAGATGCTGATTATGATGAGAAAACCGTTTTCAAGTTTTTTAGTGTAAGTGTATTGAATAGGTTGCTACAATCTGCAGATTACCATAAAGTAATATTTGAAGAAAGAGAGAAAGCACTAGTTGTAAAATACAAAAACAAATCGATGGAGCGGGGTAGACAATGTCCACCTTATTGTCCAAAGGAGGGATATGCAGACAATTTTAGATATCTCAACATTTATATGGTTAATGCCGTTAATTAGAAATTTTAATGGAAATTACCGATGGCTATTCCTGGCATTAGGAATATCTGACTTATTATTTCTATTTCTTCATTACATTGGAATTGAAGACCCTAACTGGGGAATCGTAATGATAGATGCACTTATTGTAATTTTATATAATAGAAAATACTTTACAGTTAATTATGTGAGTAAAAATAGTCTTCTTTATTTTGGTGCACTTTTTATAATTTGGGTAGTAGAAGCAAAAGTTCACGAAGCTATTTTGTTGTTTGACTTAATTATTATCGGAAAATCTTTGAAAATTATTTTTGATGAGATTTTGCTGGAAAAGAAGGTTAACTTATTTAGTTTTGCGTTAACTTTGAATTTTTTACTAATAATGTTAAATACACTTTTTATCATAATAAATCCAAGTATGGGTGCTGGTTATTATTACAGCACCCTGATTCTTTTAATGATCTTTGCAGTATTTTTCACAATTTTCAGCGATACTTCAAAAGTATTAATTTTCAGTCTAAAAAAGATTAGAAGGCAGAATAATGGCAATTAGAATATTGATAGCTGACGACCATCCTGTTTTTAGAGAAGGATGTGAAAGTATTTTTGATAAATCTCCAAATATTAAGTGTATCGGCTCTGCTTCTGACGGAGTGGAATTGATTGATTTATATAATGAACTTTCGCCGGATATTGTTCTTATTGATTTATCTATGCCCAGATTAAACGGGATTGATGCTACAAGATTAATATTAAGAAATAATAAAAAAGCCAGAATACTTTTTTGTTCGGTCACAACTACAAAATCTGAAATTTATCAGGTTTATAAAGCAGGAGCCAAAGGCTTTATTTCAAAAGACAGAAAAACTCCTGAGTTAGTTTCAGCAATCAATAAAATATATTATGGCGAACTCTATTTTGATGAGGTTTTTACTAAAGAAGATTATGAAAATTATGCAAGTATAAAATCTGAAATCAAACTTGAAGGAAAAGAACTGACAACAAAAGAAAAAGAAGTTTTAGAGTTAATGGCCAAAAATTATACAAATAAAGAAATTGCCGAAAAACTGTTTTTGAGTGAAAGAACCGTTGAGCAGAGGCGGCGAAGAATGAGAGCTAAACTTGGGTTGGTAGGATCTACAGAATTAATCCGCTTTGCAATTGAATACAACAATAACAAAGTAGAAGAAATTTGATACTACAATCGTTTATAGAAACTTTACTGGTAATTAAACATCTTGAGGATGGGAATATTTTTACAAAAGTAACTTTTCAAAATTATGGAGTACTGGAATGAAGTTATTACTTTTTTGTTTTTTCGCTATTCAATTAACCTTTTCACAAACACTGCTTCCTGTCTATCAGGGGGAAATCAAACCAAAGTTTGAGTTGGTTTGGGAAATAAGTGATTCTGATGAATTTATGCTTTCTGAACCACGCAAGCTTACATTAGATAAAGATGGAAATCTCTACTTTGCCGAGTACGGCGATTGTATAATCAGAAAGTTTGATAAAGATGGAAAATTTATAAAATCGATTGGAAGAAAAGGGGAAGGACCAGGGGAATTCAAAAATTGCAGAAGTATAGATTTTGATAAAAACGGAAACTACTATATCTATGATGTTTTTCTGCGTCGTGTAAATATCTTCAATTCGAACGATGAATTTGTAAAGTCAATCAAATCTTCCAATATAATTAATGAACTTTATATTGATGAATCAGGACAAGTAGTTTTACATTATGATAAAAACTCTCCTAAAGGAGATTATGTTTATGGGAAACATTTTTCCGCCGTTGTAGATGAAGAATTTAAGGTTGTTAAAAATCTGGACAGTCTTGAAATAAAAGAAATGAAAATAAGTAAAAGCGGTAAAAATGTAAGTGTAATGGGAATTGTGTATGGTCCAAGATATAATTTACTGCCTCTGAAAAATGGTAATGCATTTGTTACAAACTCAGAATATTATGTTGTAAAGATATTTTCACCTAGCGGGGAATTATTAAGTTCAAAAACTATCGGTAAAAAAAGAGAACCAGTAAGAGAAAAAGATAAAGAAAAAGTAAAAGCGCGCTATAATGATGGTGGATTTGTAAGGCAAGATATGCTTGAGTTTAATACGTTAAAACCGTTTTACAGTTCAATATTTCAGGATAGAGATGGATTTATACTTGCTCAAAAATATACCGTTGATAATGAAGAAGAAATAAAGTACGATGTTTTTTCACCAGAAGGTAAATTTTTAAATGAAGTTTTTCTGCCTTATAAGTATTTTAGCGGACAGAATGTTATAACTGACAAGTTTATAATTGTTAATGAAGAAACAGAGGATGAACTGCCGGTTATCAGAAAATATAAGATCGTTTTTTAATTTTTTCGGAAAGAAACAGAGAATCCGAAAAAACTTGATAAAAAAATTAAAAATTAGTAGATTTTCACTCAATGATATGCCACTGCTGAAAGGCGGTGGCAATTTTTTTTAAAACATTAACAAACTGAGGTTTCTAAGTGGCAAGTTTTGTTTATTTGACCAGAGAACGATTAAAAGAATTAGAAGATGAGTTAAAAGAACTTAAAACAAACGGAAGGAAAGAAATGGCGCAGATTATTGCAGAAGCCAGATCTTACGGGGACCTTTCAGAAAATGCTGAATATGATGCAGCAAAAGAAAAGCAAGGTTTGCTGGAGTTGAAAATAAGCAAACTCGAAGAATTGCTTGCCCGTGTTCAGGTTGTGGATACTTCATCTATGCCAAATGACGAAATCCATATCTTGTCAAAAGTTCAGGTTAAAAACTTAAATAATCAGAAAGTTTTTAACTACATTATGGTTTCACCCGAAGAAGCCAATCTTCAACAAGGAAAAATTGCCATTACTTCTCCTGTTGGTGCTTCTCTTATGGGAAAAAAGAAAGGAGAAACAGTTCAGGCAAAAGTTCCTGCCGGAATTATCAAATTTGAAATATTGGAAATTGAATAATACATTAATGCCGGTCAATGCAGATCGGCTTCCCTTTAACATCCGGTATTAAATTATGAAAGCAATAGAGCAAAAAACTCTTAAATTTATTCAGGAAAATAATCTGATCCAGAATAAAGATAATATTTTGGTGGCTTTTAGCGGAGGTGCCGATTCTGTTTTTTTGCTCTCATTTCTGCACAAATTTTCCGAATTACTTAAAATTAAAATCTTTGCTACCCATATTAATCATAACTTGCGTGGCAAAGAAGCTGTTGCAGATCAGGAGTTTTGTACTTCTTTTTGTAAAAAGCATAATATCAATTTTTGTGCTGAAAGTGTTGATGTAAAAAATTTTGCTGCTTCAAATAAAATTTCAGTTGAAGAAGCCGCCAGAGAATTACGCTACAATGTTTTAAGTAAAATTGCCGGGGAGCAAGATTGCAACAAAATTGCAACAGCTCATAATATTGGGGATAATTCCGAAACGATGCTGTTTAATTTTCTTAAAGGTTGCGGGATAGCAGGCTTAAAAGGAATTCCTGTTCAAAGAGATAATATAATCAGACCAATTTTACCGGTCTACAAAAGTGAAATTATTTCCTGGCTCAATGATGAAGAAACAGATTTTGTAATCGATTCATCCAATCTTGAAAATGACTATAAAAGAAATTATATCAGAAATGAGATTATTCCGCTTGTAAAAGAAAATCTGAATCCTTCATTTGAATCAGCTCTGCTAAATGCGGGTTCAATTTTTTCTTCTGCCGAAAAGATTATACATAAACATCTTGAACCGTTTATAAAGCAGTTTGTAAAACTGAATCAGGAATCAATAGAAATTAAAACCGATTTTTTTATGGAAGAGAATGATTATCTGTTTGGCGAGTTGATTAAAAGAGTTGTTAAACAAGGATTAAACAGAGACATAACTTTCTCTGATTATAAAACGATAGTAAATCTGGCTTCTAATCATAAAGGGACAAAAAATTATTTGTCGAAAAACCTGATTGCAGTTAGAGAGAAAGATGCGCTTGTAATATTTGGCAACAAGGAAGAAAGTGAAATTGTTCCTGTAAAAACAGATTATGATAAAAGTTGTGAGATTGGTGATTTAGTAATTTCTTTTGAAAAAGTTACTGATAATGAGAGACCGGAATTTTCTTCCAAATATGAAATGATTGATTTTGATAAACTTAAAGGAAATTCAGTTATTCGGGTCTGGAATTATGGTGATAAATTCAGACCTTTAGGAATGAACGGATTCAAAAAAGTGGCTGATTTTTTATCGGAACAAAATATCAGATCGCAAAGTAAACGAAATCAATTAGTGCTCGAAAATGACGGCAACATTGTTTGGGTTGTTGGTTTGCGAGTTGATGACAGATATAAAATAACAAATGAAACAAAAAATATATTAAAGGTAAGGATTACGTAATGGAACAAAGGCAAGAGATACACGTCGGAAGTGAAGTGTTCAAAATGTATTTAGCAGAAGAAAAAATTCAGGAAAGAGTTGCTGAAATCGGGAAACAGATTTCAGAAGATTATAAAGATAAACTACCTATAATTATCGGGGTTTTGAACGGATCATTTTTGTTTATGTCTGATCTTGTAAAACACATAGATGTAAAATGTGAAGTCGATTTTTTCAAACTGTCCAGCTACGGTGATTCAAAAATTTCTTCAGGAAAAGTTAAGTTGATTAAAGAACTTAATGCCGATATTGAAGGCCGCCATATTATTATAGTAGAAGATATTGTCGATTCCGGTCTGTCAATGAAATATATTGAAGAATTAATCGGAACTCACAACCCGGCCAGTATGAAAGTAGTTTCCCTTTTGGTTAAACCTAATAGTCTGAAATATGATGTTAAAATTGACTATATTGGATTCGAAATTTCTGATGAATTTGTAATTGGCTACGGACTCGATTACGCTCAGCACTACAGAAATTTGCGTTCAATATATGCACTTGATGAAGATTAAAAAAATATTGTTAAATAAATTACAGAAAGAGGAATATGCCTGATAAATTCAAAAAGAAACATCCGCTTTCAGATAAGAATAAAGATAAAAACAGCGGACAGAAACCTGATGGCGATTTTGACTGGTCAAGAATTATCCGTGCCGTATTTAGTTGGGGTGCTGTAATAATTTTGGCGGTTATTGCTCTTCAGTTGTTTAATTCCGGACCTGGTGAGTATCCCGAGATTGATTACAAAACATACGAAAAATTATTGCTCGATGATAAAATCATCAGTGGTGAATGTGTAAAGCAGGAAATGAACGACTATATTTTTAAAGGTGAACTTAAAGCCGAAGAAAGAATAGTTAAAAATACCAAAACTCTTGCGTTCAAAAAATTTACTGTTAGTCTTGTAGAGCCAATTATCGAGAAAGAAAAAGTTCGTTGGGATGAAAGACAAATCAATTATAAATTCAGTAAAGAATCTAGTGAATGGCTTACTCTTTTCTTTGGTAATATTTTATGGATATTGATGTTTGTTGGTATCTGGATTTTGTTTATGCGTCGTATGCAAGGCGGCGGTGGCGGTGGCGGTGGTAGCCGCGGAATCTTTAATTTTGGTAAAAGTAAAGCCAAAATGATTTCCGAAACACAAGGAAAAGTTACATTTAAAGATGTTGCCGGTGCCGATGAAGCAAAACAAGAGTTAGAAGAAATTATAGAGTTTTTGAAAGAGCCTAGTAAATTTCAACGTTTGGGTGGAAAAATACCTCGCGGTGTTTTATTGTTAGGCCCTCCCGGAACTGGTAAAACTTTACTTGCCCGTGCAGTTGCAGGTGAAGCAGGTGTTCCGTTTTTCTCAATTTCAGGTGCCGATTTTGTTGAAATGTTTGTTGGTGTTGGTGCCAGTCGTGTAAGAGATTTATTTGAACAAGGAAAGAAAAATGCTCCTTGTATAATTTTTATAGATGAAATTGATGCTGTTGGTCGTCATCGTGGTGCTGGTTTAGGTGGCGGACATGACGAACGTGAGCAGACACTTAATCAGCTTCTTGTTGAAATGGATGGATTTGAACAAAACAGCGGCGTTATTTTAATTGCTGCAACTAACCGTCCAGATGTACTTGACCCCGCATTACTTCGTCCGGGCAGATTTGACCGTCAGGTTGTTGTTGATCGTCCTGATGTAAAAGGTCGTGAAGGAATCTTAAAAGTACACACAAGAAAAACACCTTTGGATACAGATGTAAAAATTAAAACAATTGCTAAAGGAACTCCCGGTTTATCTGGTGCTGATTTAGCAAATCTTGTTAACGAAGCTGCTTTATTAGCTGCACGTAAAAACAAGAAAAAAGTTTCAATGCTTGATTTTGAAGAAGCAAAAGATAAAGTAATGATGGGAACCGAACGTAAGAGTCTTATTATTTCTGATAAAGAAAAGAAACTTACGGCTTATCATGAAATTGGCCACGTAATGGTTGCAAAAATGCTAGAAGATGCCGATCCTGTTCATAAAGTAACAATTATTCCGCGCGGAAGAGCGCTGGGTGTTACTATGCAGCTTCCGTTGAATGACAAACATTCTTACTCAAAAAAATATCTTCTGGCTCAAATAAAAATTCTTCTTGGCGGAAGAAAAGCAGAAGAATTATTCCTTGATGATATTACAAACGGTGCAAGCAGCGATATTGACAGAGCAAGTTCAATAGCGCGCAAAATGGTTTGTGAATGGGGAATGAGTGATGCAATGGGGCCATTGGCTTATGGTCAGAACGAAGAAGAAATATTCCTTGGTCGTGAAGTTACAAAGCATAAAGAATATAGTGATGAAACAGCCAGAAACATAGATAATGAGATCAGAGAAATCATTGATTCCTGTTTTAAAGAAGTTGAAAGAATTCTTAATGAAAATGCTGATGCTGTTCATAAACTATCTGCTGAATTATTAGACAGAGAACTTCTTGATGCAGAAGAAATCGATCTTGTTATGAAAGGTGAAAAACTTCCTCCGTTAAAAAACGGGAACGGATCTGATGAAATTCCTGAACACGTTAAGCAATTAATGGAAGACAAAATCGGAAGAACTTCTTCTGAAGAAGAGGATAGTGATAAAAAAGGAAACGAAAAGAAAGAAGATGACGAATAACAATAATTCTGCAATCGATTACAAAAGTGAAATTGCCAGAAAAAGTATTCATCTTTTTTCACTTTCTATTCCAATAGGATATTATTTTTTAACAAAGGAACAGGCGTTAACAGTGCTTGTTCCTTTGACTCTTTTTGCACTTATTATGGATTTTGGGCGATACTACTCTAAAACACTCGGATTACTTGTTTATAGCGTTTTCGGATTTATGCTCCGCGAACATGAAAAAGATTTAAAAAAGAAAAATCTGAGCGGTGCCAGTTATGTATTTCTCTCCGCAGTTCTTGTAATACTTCTATTTCCAAAAATATTTGTAATTACAGGCTTTACAATATTAATAATCAGCGACATTTCAGCCGCTTTGTACGGAAGAAAATTTGGGAAGCACAAATTTCTGTTTAAGAGTCTGGAAGGAACACTTGCTTTTTTTGTAACTGCCAGTTTAGTTGTATTATTCAGTCCAAAAATATCAAATCTGCCAATGGAATACATTATTGGAATAATAGCAGCAGCTTTTGGTGCAATTGCCGAAAATATTTCTTACGGCTGGGCTGATGATAATTTTACCATACCAATTTCCGTGTGCGGAATAATGTGGCTGTTATACAGCTGGCTTTTACCCGGATTAAATGTTTATCATCTGGGGTAGAAACTTTTTAATGTCTTAATTGTATAAAACTTTGCATCTCAACAACTTTACTAGGGAAAATGAAAAAATGAAACTTCTTAAAGCATTGCAATATCTGGTTCTTTTTGCAGGATTGGCTTTTGTTTTAACATCTTGCAGTAATGGCAAAAAAAAGGCAAAAGGCTTGGAAAATGAAATTTTTGTTGTGGCTGATTCATCTGAATATTACTACTACGAGCCTGTTTTACAGCAGATTTACGGAAAAGTAGTATATACGCCTCAACCTGAAAATTTGTTTCATCTGCAGAGAAAAAGCATTAACAGTCTGGAAGAAGTAAAACCATATAAAAATATAATAATTATTGCTCCGCTCGATTCCAGATCTTACACTTCCAGATATATAAACTCTTTAATTGATAGTAAAGTGAGAGCTGAAATTGAAAAAGACAGCGCTTTTGTATTTAATAAACACGATTTGTGGGCAAAAGATCAGCTTGTTATGATTTTGACTGGTCCGAACAAAGAAACACTTAAGATGAATATGTTAAAAGAAAATGAAAATCTTCTTTACTATTTTACGAATGTTTCAGATAAACGAATCGGAAGAAATTTATTTAACCCGACTTACGAAAAGAAAGATATTGAAGCAAGAACACTTTTCAAATATGGATGGATGATGTACGCCCAGGCTGATTATCAGATTGCTATGGAAAAACCAGAAGATAATTTTGTCTGGCTCAGACGCGAACCAAACTCGTACAAAGAAAGATGGGTTTTTGTGCACTGGATAGAAAATGCTTCTCCGGCTTTTCTTGATAAAGATTCTATTATAAACAGAAGAAATCAGTTAACAAAAAAATATATGCATTTAATGGAAGGTGGCGGTTACGTAGAGTTTGTTGATGAATATTTCAAAGCTACCGAAGTTAATTTTAATGACAAATATGCAATTTGTACTCAGGGACTCTGGCAATTTTCTGATGTAAGTGGCGGTGGTCCTTTTATCAACTATACATATTATGATGAAAAAACCAAGCGAATTTATATGCTAGATGCAGCTCTGCTGGCTCCAAAATATAAGAAACGTGGAATGCTTCAGCAGTTAGATGTTTTACTTCATTCTTTCAAATCTAAGTATGAAGTTGATCCGGAAAAAATTGAAGACCTAAAAGATTATTACGAAGAAGAAAAATAGTAAAGTATTTATATAGATTAATTTAAGAACCCGTACTATCAAGTGCGGGTTTTTTTGTTTTAAATCGTACTTATGGAATGAGATTAATTCTTGCGTTATAATTTAGAACACTAAAAGGAAATTAATATGTACAAAATTTTACTGTTGTGTATTATCCTTTTTACTTTGTGTGGGTGTCAGCCCGATGTGGCCAAACAAACCAAATTGGAAACAGACGTTCATACCAATCAAAAACTTTCTCCCTCATCTGTTTTGGTAAAAGCTGAACTTTTAGATAAAACAGATAAAGTAATCAAAATAAGAATTGTTAATGTTTTGGAGTACGGAGCTGATACTCCTTCAATTAAGAGAAATACTGTTTTGGAATTAAGGGTTTCGAAAGTAGAAGAATTCAACAAGGGTAATATTTACAAATTGATATTAGGTAGCGAAATCAATGAAGATTCCGGTAAAGAAAAAGTTTATTGGGGTTTTATTGATATCTGGAAGGAGAAAACTAAATGAAAAAAATTTTTACCGGTGTAGTATTAACAACGTTGATCGGAATTTCTTTTTTCTTAAGCGACGGGAAAGAAATAGCTGAGAAAAATAAAAGAGCGAGTCATCCGCAAGCTGCTGAAGAAACCAAAGTGGCCAGAGAAGAATATTTTCACAAGATTTTAAGAGATCCTAAAACAGACAGAATTCCTGCTAATATGAGAAGCAGAGAATTGGCCTTTTATAATGAAAACGAATTTGATTTTCGTCAACTGGGTAAAACTAACAGTATTGGCGGATTTCGTATAAAAGAAGCTGGTCCTGTTGATGTTGGCGGAAGAACAAGAGCACTTGCTGTTTCATCTGATGGCAAATATGTGCTTGCAGGAGGAGTCACCGGCGGTGTTTGGAAATCTACAGATAATGGTGAAAGCTGGCAGTTGAAAAACACAACTTCCCAAATGTTGTCTGTTACCTGTATTGTACAGGACCCTCGTCCCGGAAAAGAAAATGTCTGGTATTACGGAACAGGTGAGTACAGGGGATCATCTGGTGTTAGCGGACAAAAATATTACTCCGGCGGAGTTATAATGAAATCTACTGATCACGGTGAAAGCTGGAGTGAAGTAGCTTCCACTGTTCCAACTTCGGTAACAGGCTGGTTTAGTGATAATATTACTTTTGTTTCTAATATTAAGATTAGTCCTGTAACCGGAAGTATTTTTGTTTCTGCTAACGGAGGTTATTTGTACAAAGCAGAC
>JBGRQB010000109.1:0-14483 GCA_041725875.1 Rhodothermaceae bacterium | reverse complement strand
TACAAAAATATTGATACTATAAAATAAAAAAAAAGATGTTATGCCCCAATCTTTATATTGTAGTACACACCTTCATCACTATCTTCGTAATTATTAGAGAAATTCTCAATATCTATCGGTTTATTTTTTTGCGATGAATAATAATCATCAATAACCACATCATTGTTCAAAACAAGATATCGCTCCTCTTCTCTTACAACCGGCTTTTTCTTTTTACGTACAATGCTTTCGCGCGGATTTTCGCTGTTCTCTTCAAACACAATTTCGTGCTGAGAATTACTTTCGTAATAATCTTCAACTTCTCTTCTGATGTTGATATTATCAACAACTGGTGTGTTGTAACTTTCGGCAACCGGCTGGTAATTAAATTCGGCTCTGGTCTTGGCAACATCTTTTTTCTTTGTAACAGATGATACCAGATAAGATAAAAGTATAAAAACTACTAGTAATGCTATTAATATCACAAGTGAATATGATATAATAGAGATTAGCTCCATATTTTTCTCCTTAATTAGACCAGCGTTTAGTTTTCAACGATCGTGCCATTTCGTTTTAGCTATTAAATATTCATATTTGAGTAAATCTTTTGTTTCATAATAATAAACTGTATCTTTATGAGACAAATTTCACACTAACCGAGATACAAAATGTTGGAAGAATTGATAAAAAGATTTAATCTGCAGAAACACCCCGAAGGCGGATATTTTTCAGAAGTTTACAGATCGGAAGAAAAGATAAATAAAGAGGCTTTACCTGAAAGATATGGTTCAGATCGCAATTTTGGAACTTCAATCTATTTTCTTATTGACGGAGAAAATGTTTCAAATTTCCACAGATTAAAGTCAGATGAATTTTGGTATTTTCACTGCGGTTCTACAATTGAAGTTCATATTATTTATCCTGACGGGAAATATGAAATTAAAGTAATGGGACTCAATTTCACAAAAGATGAAGTGCCTAGTCTTTTATTACCAAAAGGCTGCTGGTTTGGGGCGCGACTCACAGATACTTCCGGCTTTGGGTTCGTAAGCTGCGCTGTATTTCCGGGATTTGATTTTTCCGATTTTGAACTTGCAAAACGAGATGAACTGACAGCACTTTATCCGCAGCACAGCAAAATAATTTCAGATCTTACAAGTGAGGGATAAAATGAAACATATTTCCGTGGTAAAAGCTGATATAACAAAACTGGATGTTGATGTAATTGTAAATGCTGCCAACACTACCCTTCTTGGCGGAGGCGGAGTTGACGGAGCTATTCACAGAGCTGCCGGACCAGAATTACTGGAAGAATGTAAAAAATTTAATGGCTGCGAGACCGGAGAAGCCAGAATAACAAAAGGTTATAACCTTACGGCAAAATATGTTGTGCATACTCCGGGTCCGGTATGGAAAGGCGGAAAAAAGAATGAAGCCGAACTGTTGAAAAATTCTTATCGTAATTCACTTTTGTTAGCTCAGGAAAATTGTGCAAGAAGCATTGCTTTTCCTTCAATCAGCACAGGAGTATATGGTTATCCCAAACAAGATGCTGCAAAAATTGCTTATTCAACTGTAGTGGAGTTTTTAAAGGAAACTGAATTGGAACTGAATGTAGTTTTTGTTTGCTTTTCAGAAGAAGATTATAAAATTTATAAAGGTTTAGCCGGATAGCTAAACCTTTCTTCCCATCTTTCTTAAAAGATCGAGATAACGTTCATCTTTATGGATTTTTTTCCAGAATCTGCGGTTTATGAAGATCAATCCGCCAATTCTTTCATCATAAGCTTTATATAAATACTCGAACATTTTGTCGTAATCACTCAGACCGGCATAAACTATTGCAAAATCAAAGTAAAGTCCGATTTTGTTACTTTCTTTCTGCTTTTCTTCCAGTTTTGCCAGACATTCGTAAGCAATTTTTTCATTTCCAAGCAATCCTTCCAAATGTCCTATCTGAACATAAGATTTCAGATCTCTGCCAACTATATCCTGGAGTCCGTAAAATACCTTTTTTGCTTCCTGAAGTTTTCCCTGATCGATATAAATCCACCCTCTTAACACAATTGCTTGTCGGAACCCCGGCTCATTTTCCAAAATTTCATCAATCAGATTCAAAGCTTCTTCCATTCGACCTAAATTAAACAAAGCTTCGGCTTTAAAGGATTTGAACTGAGTTGAAAGAGGGTCCAGTTTGCAAGCTTCTTCAATTGCTTTAAGTGCATTCTCTCTTTCTTCAACAATAGTGTAGTACACATAATACATTTTCAGTACTTCAACATTTCCCGGATTAAGCTGATATGCTTTATCAACAGCCAGTTTACCGGCCTGAAAATCCCAGTCAAAAAGCATTTTACTCATACTTAAAGCAATATAGCTTTCCGGCAGCTCATCATCCAGTTCAAGTGCTTTCTGAACTAAAGCTTCACTTTTGGGATATGCTTCGGCAGGACGCATATATCCTGTGGCTCCTAAAAATCCGTAACAGCCTGCCAGACTGGAATAAGCCTGAGAAAAATCAGGGGCAAGTTTTATTACCTCTTCAAGCATTTCAATTGCTTTTAAGGTTTCAGGAGGTGTCCATTTATTAACGCTGTATTGAGCTTTCAGGAATAAATTGTAAGCTTCTAAATCACCGGTAAGGGTTCTTACAAGCTGTCTGTTATCTTTTTTTACCAGCTTTGAAAGGAGTTTATCAACTATCTTTCTCGATATTTCATCCTGTACTTCAAAAATATCCTCAAGATCACCATCAAATGTTTCCGACCACAAATGATATCCGTCGGAAGCATCTATCAGCTGTCCGGTAACCCTGACTCTGTTGCCTGCTTTTCTTACACTTCCTTCAAGTACGTGGGTTACATCCAGACTTGAAGCAACTTCGCGTATATCTATATTTTTTCCTTTGAATGCAAATGATGAAGTTCGGGCAGTAACTTTTAATTCTTCAACTTTTGCCAGTGCATTTAATATTTCTTCTGTTATCCCGTCGCTAAAATATTCATTTTCTTTATCAGCGCTCATATTAACAAAAGGAAGCACAGCAATACTTGGTTTAATTCTTCCTTGTTTGATGCTTATATCTTTTGGTTCGGGAACAACAACACCTTCATTTGAAATTGCAAAAACTTCAACCGGGCGTTTTACATTTTTGAGTTCATATCTTCCGAGAGAAACTGTTTTTATTTCGGGATGATTACTTACTTCGTCAAAAACCTTATCAGAAATAAGTATTGAACCTTCTACGGCAAGAGCTTCCATTCTGGAGGCAACGTTTACCCCGTCACCATAAGCACCCTGATCTTCATATACAATATCTCCAAGGTGCAGACCTACACGAATAGGAATAACCGGATCTTTACGAAATTCCGACTGGATCTCTATTGCGCACATTACAGCCTCGTATGCACTGGCAAATATAGTTAAGGTTCCGTCACCATAATACTGGATTATTTGTCCGTGATGATCAAGCGTGACTTTTTCAAGAACTGCTCTGTGCTTGTCTCTAATTAACTTTGCATTTGTTTCATCCTGCTGCATTAATGCTGTGTACCCGACAATATCGGTAAACATTATTGCCGCAAGAATTCTGATATTTTGTTGTTGCATTCCCTGCTCAAATAGTAAAAATTATTCTATAAACTTAACTCTTCTTTCATTAATCTAAAAGTATCTTCAATAGTACCGGGTTTGTATCCCAATATGCTTTTTGTTTTATCAAGAATCAACCCCGATTTTAACGGGCGTTTAGCCGGCGGATTAAACTCTACCGTTAACACAGGTTTTATCAGATTTTTATCCAGGTTGAAAAAATCAGCAATTCTGATTGTAAAATCATATCTTGATAAAAACTCGGTTCCGCCGGAATTAAAAATCCCAATCGAACGTTTTTCAACTGCTGCATCTATTATAGTTACCAGATCGTCAATATATGTTGGATTGTTAATCTGATCTGTAACAATTTTAATCTTTTTTTTATCTCTTAAAGAACTTACGACCCATTTAACAAAATCCATTCGGCCATGCTTTGCGGGTCCGTACAAAACATTTGTTCTGATTATAGTGTATCTGCAGCCAGATTTTTCAATTTCCTCTTCACCTTTAAGTTTCGATAATCCGTAGTACCCAATCGGGTTCACATCGGCATTTTCGGTGTAAGGTCCATCAGCTCCGTCAAAAACATAATCGGTAGAAATATTAATTAAATGAATATCTTTTTTCTTTGCAAAGTTTGCTAAATAGCTGACTGCATCAACATTAACTTTATCACACAATTCTTTTTCAGTTTCTGCTTTGTCAACAGCAGTGTAAGCAGCAGTGTTAACAATAACATCGGGTGATATCTTTTCCAGAAGCGTTGTAACTTCGGTTTGATTTGTTAAATCAAGATTGAAGTAATTAATATTTTCAAGAACAGATCGCTGTCCATAAGACGCACAAATTAATTCCGTGTTTCCTTTATTCAGAAAAAATTCCGCGGTTCTTTGTCCGAGCATTCCGTTAGACCCGATTAACAATATTTTTTCTTTTGATTTATTCATTTTTTCCATTAAACGTAATGATAATAAAAAATGTTACACCATAGAAATTTATAAGTTTCAACAAAAATTAACCAGTAATAAACAACTTAAATTATATTTACAAATAATCGAGTAAAATTAGATCAAATTCTCAAAAAATTAGGTGAACGACCTCTATTTTGGGGATGAATGAAGTTTAGTGTCACTTGCCCGACAATACAATCAATTAACAGGGAAATTAATTTTGCATTTAATAAAAAATATTGATTACTTTATCGCCTAAATTATTGGAGAGAAAATGAAGATTGGAATAGTTTGTTATCCAACCTACGGCGGAAGCGGTGTTCTTGCAACTGAGCTGGGGAAAGAAGTAGCGGCACAAGGTCACCAGGTTCACTTTATTTCTTATGCTTTACCACGCAGACTCGCACCTTATTCCCCCAACACATTTTATCACGAAGTTGAAATAAGCAGCTATCCGTTATTTGAACATCAGGATTACGGATTGGCTTTAACAAGCAAACTGCTTGAAGTAATGGAATATGAACAACTGGATCTTATTCACGCACATTATGCAATTCCGCACGCAATAAGTGCTTATCTTTCAAAGAAAATTTTACAAAGCCAAAATAAAGACATCAAAATAATAACAACACTTCACGGAACCGATATTACTCTGGTTGGTTTAGAACCATCTTATCTTCCGCTTGTTAAATTCGGAATTGAAGAGAGTGACGGGGTTACTGCTGTTTCCCGTTTTCTTAAAGAAAAAACAATTACCAACTACAACGTTGAAAAAGATATTGAAGTAATTTATAATTTCATAGATACTGATTTATATAACGGCGCTTCACGCTGCTGCCTTAAAAATAAACTGGCTCCCAACGGCGAAAAAATATTGATACATACATCTAATTTCCGCCCCGTAAAGCGTGTTTCTGATACAATCAGAATATTCAACAAAGTAAAAGAGCATATACCCTCAAAGCTTGTGTTGATTGGCGACGGGCCCGACAGATCTGAGTGTGAAAGACTTGTACGCGAATTTGATATTGTTGAAGATGTTGTGTTTTTAGGAAAACAGGATAGTCTGAACGAAATACTTCCTATAGCCGATGTATTTTTAATTCCTTCACAATCGGAGAGTTTCGGACTTGCAGCTCTTGAAGCAATGGGATGCGGAGTTCCTGTTGTAAGTTCAAGTGTAGGTGGTTTACCTGAGCTTGTTTATCATAATGAAACAGGATATGTGGCAGAGCTTGGTGATGTTGACAGAATGGCAAAATATACTGTGGATCTCCTTACAAAGGATAAAAAATATGAGAAGTTTTCTAAAAATTCACGGAAACGTGCAGTGGAGCTTTTTGATAAAAAAATTATAATTCCGAAGTATCTTGAGTTTTACGATAAAATTCTGGGAAGTTAAAACTTCCCAGATTTATTTTTAATTTTTTACAGGTACGCGTCCGATACTGTAATAAGTATATCCTAATTCTTCCAACTGCTGCGGTTCAAAAACATTTCTTCCGTCAAACAAAACTTTTTCTGAAAGCTTTTCAGTTATAACTCCGAAATCAGGATTTCTAAATTCATTCCACTCGGTAAAAATTAGAAGTGCATCAGTATTATCAACAGCTTCATACTGATCATTTACATATTCAATTTTGTCCTGCAGATAAAACTTTGCATTTTCCATTGCTTCAGGATCGTAAGCTCTTATTTTTGCCCCTTTTTCAAGAAGTGCATTTATAATAACAACCGACGGAGCTTCTCTCATATCATCTGTGTTTGGTTTGAAAGATAATCCCCAAACGGCAAATGTTTTATCACTTACATCGCCATTGTAATGTTTAAGAATTTTATCAACCATAACAAGTTTCTGATCTTTATTAACTTTATCAACCAGAGTTAAAATTCTCATTTCAGATTCGCGTTCTTTAGATGTTTTGATCAATGCATTAACATCTTTCGGGAAGCAGGAGCCGCCATATCCGATACCCGGGAAAAGAAATCTTTTACCAATTCTTGTATCAGTTCCCATTCCTTTTCTTACCAGATCCACATTTGCACCAACATTTTCACAGAAGTTGGCAAGTTCGTTCATATAAGTAATTCTCATTGCCAGATATGAGTTTGAAGCATATTTTGTAACTTCAGAACTTTGAGGATCCATCTCAAGAATTGGATTTCCCTGACGAACAAATGGTTCATACAATGACTTCATTTTAGCCATAACTTCCGGAGTATCCGCACCAACAACAATTCTGTCGGGCTTCATAAAATCATCAACAGCAAAACCTTCTCTTAAAAATTCAGGATTTGATACTACTTCGAAATTTTTAACTCCGTGCTTTGCTATTTTTTCAGTAGTGGCTTTACAGGTACCAACAGGAACCGTAGATTTGTTTACAATAATCTTGAAATCTTTGTCGCCATTCTCTTTTAAGATCTTGCCAATTTCATCGGCAACAGCAAAAACATATTTCAGATCTGCCGAGCCATCTTCATCCTGCGGAGTTGGCAGACATAAAAACACTACTTCTGAATTTAGCACAGCATTTTTAAGATTATCAGTAAACTGAAGTCTTTTTTTTGCAATGTTTCGGTAAAAAAGTACATCCAGTCCCGGTTCATATATTGGTATTTCGGCATCCAGAAGCTTTTTTAACTTCTCCGGGTTATTATCAACACATATCACATTACTTCCCATTTCCGCGAAACAGGTTCCTGAAACCAAACCAACATATCCGGTTCCGATTACTGCTAAATTCATATTGCCTCCGTCAGGAATTTATTTAGTATATAAAATCTTTTTCTATTTCATTAAACTTTTTAGCCTGTAAATCTTTTTCAGAAATTACAGGAGTTTCTGTTTTCCAGTCAACATTTATATCCTGATCATTAAAAATGATCGATCTTTCATCTTTCTTACTGTAAAGAGCAGTACATTTGTACGAAAACACTGCTTCGTCTGATAAAACTGAAAATCCGTGAGCAAAGCCGGGCGGAATCCACAGCTGGTAATTATTTTCATCGGAAAGCTCAACCGCATAATATTTTCCAAATGTCGGAGAACCAAATCTGATATCCACTGCAACATCCAGAACTTTACCAAATACCACCTGACAAAGTTTTCCTTGCGCAAATTCGCCAATTTGATAATGGAGTCCGCGAATTGTTCCTTTTACAGATCTGGAGATATTATCTTGTACAAACGGAAAATTGATTCCGGCATCTTTATATCTGTCAACATTAAAGGATTCATAAAAATACCCTCTGGAATCGGGATAAACATTTGGTTTCAGAAGAATCACTCCTTCCAGTTCGGTTTTAACAGCTTCCACAATACTCCTTAATACTTCGGATTTTGATGCCACTTCCAGGCACTTTTTAATATATCAGTTAAATCAAATTCAGGTTTCCAGCCAAGAATTGCTTCGGCCTTTGAGTTTTCTGCAACCAGAATTGCAGGATCTCCGGCTCTCCTTTCGGCAACTTCGGCTTTAATCTCTTTACCTGTAATTTCTCTTGCCGAATTTATAATTTCTTTTACAGAATATCCATTTCCCGTACCTAAATTTATTATCTCCGATCTTTTTTCTTCTGATAAAAACTGAATAGCCGCCATATGTGCCTGCGCCAAATCACTGACGTGAATATAATCTCTCACACAACTTCCGTCAGGAGTTTTATAATCATTACCAAAAATAAATATTTTTTCTCTTTTGCCAAGAGCAGTCTGGAGAATAATAGGAATTAAGTGTGGTTCAGGATCATGACTTTCACCTATTGCTCCTTCCGGATCTGCGCCGGCAGCATTAAAATATCTGAGAGCAACATAATTAAAATTGTAGACACTGCTGAAATCGGCAAGTGCTTTTTCAATTATTAATTTAGTTTGAGCATAAGGATTTATCGGATTCAGCTTTTCTTTTTCAGAGATTGGAACAGTTTCGGGATTTCCATACAGTGAACAGGTTGATGAAAATACAAAGTTCCTGATATTGTTATTTTTTGCCGCGCTAATAAGATTGATACTGCCGATAACATTATTTGAATAATACATTTGCGGGTTTTCAACTGATTCGCCGACATAAGCAAAAGCAGCAAAATGTACTACAGCATCAGGTTTATACTCTGAAAGGATTTTATTTAGATTTTCAGAATCGAGCAGATCACAATTTTTAAATTCTGCTTTTGGATGAACAGCTTCTTTATGTCCTCTGCACAAATTATCAATAACCAAAACCTCACAGTTACAATCTACTGCAAGTTTAACAAAATGAGAGCCAATATATCCGGCTCCTCCGGTAACAACAATTTTCAATATTACCCCGCTGTTATTGTATGAAGCCAAATATGGCATTTAAAAACAAAAAAAACAAATCAGCTTTTTGGGAACAGCCGAATAAACAAGATTATTTTATCTGTTTTAAATTATTTACTATCCCTATTATTTTACTATAATAAATTACTTGAATGTATCTATTAATGGGTTTATTTTACGGTATAAAATATTTACTAATACTTACACGGAAATATAATGAAATCTAAAATTACCATTGATGATTTGGCATATGAACTGGCTGAACTATCTTGTTTACTTGCCCAAACTTGCAATGAGAAGGAACAATACTTTGCTTCTACATTTGGTATTACTCCTGCAGAATTTAAATGTCTTAAATTATTTAAGGCCAGCAAATCTATTCCTATAAAAGAAATTTCTTCCAATATGAATATTACTCCCGGAAGAATTACACACATTTTAACTTCACTTGAAGAAAAAGGTTACATTGTAAGAAATGCCGACAAAAATGATCGTCGTAATATTATTGTAAGTCTAACAAGAAAAGCCAATCCTTTCATAAAAAAATTAGATGAAAGTCATCTCAAACTTCACAGAGATATAATAAAAGGGTTAAATTCAGATAAACGTGAATCGATTATTGGTGCAATGAGAGAGTTAATAAAAGCTATCAGACCTTGCATAAAATAACAGGCTCAATGATTAAAAAGTTTTTAACATTAATTTTTGTTTTGTTGTCGGCAGTCTCCTTTGCTCAGGAAGAGCAAGAGGAAATCATCTGTTTTGATTGTCACTCGGACGAGTCATTAACCAAAACAGATGAGCTGACAAAACAAGAAACCAGTCTTTTTATAAGTCCGGAAAAATTTAAAAATTCTGTTCACAAAAATCTCTCCTGCACAGATTGTCATTCCCCAGACTTTGAAGAAACACCTCATCCCGAAGGCGCTGAAAAAGTTGGACTGACTTGTATTGACTGTCACGAAGAAGGAGATATTTTCAGGTTTGAAACTATTCAGAGTCAGCTTGAAAAGAGTATTCATTTTGAAAAAATTGGTGAAGAGTTTAACTGCTCTTCCTGTCACAATCTCCACGATTTTTATATCTCTGCAAGGACTGAAAAAGAGATTAAAAAAACAATCGAATATAATAATTCATTCTGCATCAGTTGTCATAACGATGATTTACCTGAAGAAGCACACGATTTTCTGCCGCACAAAGACCGACACTGGCAGGCTGTGAGATGTATTGATTGTCACGCAAAATCGGAAGATAAAATGGTTTCTCATTTTATTGTAAAAAAGGAAGATGCTGTAAGAACCTGCAAAGAGTGTCACTCTGCAAATTCAATTTTGCTCCAGACTCTCTATCAATTTAACACTGAACAGGAAAGATCGAAACAGGGATTTTTTAATTCTGTAATTCTCAACAACTCTTACGTAATAGGCGCAACCAGAAATTATTATTTTAATCTGATAAGTATTATTCTTTCAGGCTTAACAATAATTGGTATTCTGGTACATTTATTTTTCAGAATAAAATTACAAAACAGGAATTCAGATGGCAAAAAGTAAAGTTTATCCGCTCTGGCTGCGTGTCTGGCATTTCTTAAATGCAGCCTTGTTTATTTGTCTGATCATAACAGGATTAAGTCTGCAATACTCGGGAGAAACTTCATTTCTTATTGAGTTTGAAACTGCAATTAAGGTTCACAACATTTGCGGAATCATACTTTCTGTAAATTACATTTTGTTTCTGATTGCCAATTTCATATCCGGGAATTACAAGCATTACTTTTCAAATTTTAACGGACTGATTTCCAAATCATTTATTCAGTTAAGATATTATCTGATTGGAGGATTTAAAGGAGAAGAAAAACCTTTTCAGCCAACAGTTGATGAAAAATTTAATCCTCTGCAGAAAATCACATATCTGAAAATTATGTATGTGGCAATGCCTTTATTAATTATAAGCGGCTTCGGATTACTCTTTCCTGAAATTTTAATTGATGAGTTTTTAGGTGAAAGCGGATTATTATATACTGCCCTGCTTCATACAATAATCGGGTTCCTGCTTTCATTATTTTTGATTGTTCACATTTATCTTGGCACAACCGGAACCACAGTTTCTGAAAATTTCCGTGCAATCTTAACAGGAAAAAATGAACTTGAAGATAAATAAAAAGGGGAATTACTCCCCTTTTTGTTAACTGTTCAAACAATCATCTTCACTATCTGCAATCCATTCATTCCATTTAACAAGCTGATCTTCGTTCAGAACAGCAGCTATATCATCAATCAATGATTTCTTTAACTCGCATAACTCGGCACTTGCATTTACAAATGCTTCGGTATCCTCAATTTTAGCTCTGGTTTCTTCATTGATAATTCTGATAAGCTCTGCTGCTTCGGCTTTAGTAATTTCGCCTGCCTTCATACTTGTTACCACAGCCTGTCTCTCTGTTTTTGCTTCCTCAAGAATCGGCTGAACTTCTGTTTTGAAGTTTTCGTGTACAGCTCTTGCCAAACTGCGATGATTTTCAAAAACAGGTTTTAATGTTTCTTTCTGATCATCTGATAATTCAAGAGCCTTCAAAATTCTTCCCAGATACATTCTTGCCGGGCGTTCTTTCAAAAATCTCGGCTTCCCTTCTTCAGGCATATTGCCGCCCCACTTCATATCTTGCATTGTAGTGGCAGGAGTTAAATCTTCAACAACATCAGCACCGTCCATTACAGAATATTCGGTAACTGCTGCCAGTCGCTCGGAATTTTCTTCAACCCCGACTGAATTATCTTCACAGGCAACAAAAACTAATAACAGAAGAGTTAACAAGATTGATAATTTTACTTTGTGTAGTCTCACAAGATCCTCCTATTTTATAAAATGGTTGACACCTGTATGACACACAAGTTTATTACCCGGTTTAAACCCTGTTTTTGGATGGTGATAAGGATCACAAAAAAAGTCCTCACAAGGAGGACTTTTAAGCAAATTTCTTTTCAGCAGCTTCCACTGTCTGATAAATAAGCGTGGCAATTGTCATTGGTCCGACACCGCCGGGAACCGGAGTATAAGCCAGTGACTTTTTACCTGCTTCGTCAATTTCAATATCACCGATACCACCTTTGTGATAACCGGCATCTATAACAACAGCGCCATCTTTGATCCAGTCAGATTTAATAAACCTTGGTTTACCAACTGCACCAACAATAATATCTGCGCGTTTAATAATTTCAGGTAGTTCTTTTGTTTTGGAGTGACAAATTGTAACTGTTGCGTTTTCATTTAACAGCATCATAGAAAGTGGTTTACCGAGAATCGGACTTCTTCCCACCACAACAGCATTTTTCCCCTCAATTTCAATATCGTAATGTTTCATAAGTTTTAATATTCCGGCAGGAGTTGCGCTTCCGTAAGCAGGTTCTCCAACGGACATCATTCCAAAACCAAGTGCTGTAACACCATCTACATCTTTTTCTATATCGATTCTGTTGAAACAGATTCTTTCATCTATCTGATGAGGAACCGGATGCTGAAGCAGGATTCCAAAAATATTTTCATCTGCATTCAAATTATCGATAACGGAAAGAAGTTCTTCGGTGGTTGTTTCTTTTGGTAAATGAATTCGTTTTGAATCCATTCCGACTCTTGTACAGGCATTTCCTTTCATCTTTACATAAGTTGCCGAAGAAGGGTCATCTCCGACCAGAATAGTAGCTAATACAGGGGTTATGCCGCTTTTCTGTTTAACCTTTTCAACTCTTTGTTTTAACTCGTTCTCAACGTTTTTAGATAACGTTTTTCCATCCATTAAAATGGGTGCGTTCATTCTGTTCTCTTTTCGAATTGTTCTACATTTGTGTAAGGTACGGATAACATATTGTTGTTTGAAAATACAAAAATATATTGTCCAAAGCGATTTTTATATTGAAGAAACAAATTTAAAAAAAATTAAATGAAAAAGTTAAATCTTTTTGTCAAAAACATTAAAAAAGTTCATATTTTTTATTTAGTAGAGATTAATAACATACTTTTTAATGCTTTTATGCCTTTTTACCTTCTTTTTTGAAAGTGGTTGTATAAAAAAAGAATTCCAATCGCCGCAGATGGTAAAACCGAGCCCAAAAAAGCCCCGAAACTTTCATATCCGTCAAAAAGTATGAAAAAAAATATGGCAAGAAGTAGAAAACCAATTCCGCCACGGAATTCATTTCCACGTGCGTAGGAAAGCATTGTTAATATAAGAATTGCAGGAATAAGTAAAATAAGAAAGTGCCCCGTTGAGGGTAATGCTCCGAGAGCAAAAACAGCGATTGCAAGTGCCATAATAAGACTTAATAAACGGGGCGCTATGTGAAATAAGGTTTTTATTGATTTCTCTTTTAATCAACAGGAATATACAAATTAACCGATTATTATAAAATATAATAATCGGCCATCAATTTTCTAAAATCCTGAAAACTTAACAGAAACCCCAAAGCCGTTATTATAGCCAGGATAATCTTCAAAAGTATTTTTATAGTTTAAGCCAAACTCAAAATCAGTTACTTTGTAAGCTACACCTAATCCGAAATTATTAATAAACCTGTTTTTGAATTTATCAATATCAGAAGTTACATTAACGTAATTTGTGATTTCACCATAAATTTTGAAGTTATCAACTTTATAGCCAATTCTTCCGGCAGCATGCAGATAAACAATAACATCATCTGCTGAACCATTTTCTTCGGTAGCAATAAAGAAATCAGGGCCAACTTCAATACCTAAAATCAATCCGCGTTCACACTCCTTATGGTAAGCATAATTACCTCTTATCATCATTCCTACGGTGTTAACCAGTCCCATATTATATGTCGCCGGTATAAGAGCGTTTATAAGTAATACATCATTTGAAGCTGTAGGCAAATAAATACCTAATGAAAGATTTGATTTACCTGAATTATACTTTTTATTAACACCCAAATAGATGTTGCCAAATCCATTATCCACCGACATAAAATCGTTGTAAGCATTGTTTAAATAGCTAATTGAACCTTCAATTGAATAATCTTCACTAACAGGGTGTACATAAGTTAATTTGTAAAAACCGCCAAATGTCTTATTTTCAATACCGTTAAAATTTGCTCTGTTATAATCCAAAGTCAAAGATTTCTTCCCCTTATAAAAATCCTTCATAAAGATAGTTTGACCAAACATCATAGATGTGCAACTAATAATAAATGTTATCAATAGTAATTTGATTTTCATTTTTCCCTCATTTTAAATAAATAATGAATATACCGGAGGTTTCCGGCTGTTAATAATTCGCTGAGTACCCTTTTTTAAGTCTGATTTTTTACAAGACTTAAAAGTCTTTTGTTCCAAACAAAATAAATGTAAAGATGAAATCAAAAAAAAACTTCTAAAGTTCTCAGACAAAAAGTTACTTGCGCAAAATTCTTAAAACACTTTGCTTTTTCATAAATATAAAACCGATACAACTAGGCTATAACTCCGCTCTAACTGGCCTCTAAGTGGCCTTTAAATAGGAAACAGATTTGGTTTATCTTCTACTAAAAAAGAATTAGTGAATTTTCGGGTGCCTTCGATACAATCCGGCTTCGTGTAACACTTCGCCGGATCACTCAGGCACCCGTATTATGTGTGGCGACAGAGTACGACTGAGAAATCCCAAT
>JBGRQB010000108.1:0-14542 GCA_041725875.1 Rhodothermaceae bacterium | reverse complement strand
ATTACTATTGGCGGTGAGCCGGGCAAATGGTTTATTAATAAATATTTTGCACTTAACGGATTTGATTCCCGAATGAATTTCCAGCTCTGGCAGCTTATTTCCTACCAGTTTATGCATGCTAACTTTAGTCATATTTTCTGGAATATGTTTATCTTATGGATGTTTGGTGTTGAAATTGCCAATATGTTCGGGAATAAAAAATTCTGGATGTTTTACCTGCTTTCTGGTATTGGTGCGGGATTGTTCCAGGCATTTCTGGGTGATGCAACCAGTGTTACCGTTGGAGCCTCAGGAGCCGTTTATGGCGTTATGATTGCCTTTGCAATGTTTTTCCCTGACAGATCAATTTATCTTTACTTCCTGATTCCTGTTAAAGCAAAATACCTTATTGGATTTATGTTTGTTCTAGATTTCCTTATGATTGGCGATGGAGGAATTACTGCTCACCTTGCACACGTTGGTGGTGCAATATCAGGAGCCATTTTTATTCTTGCTGATAAACAAAGTAATTTTTCTCAAAAAGTTATTAACTGGATGAACAGCTACAAAAGACCATCTTCAGGCGGATCTTCCGGTAATTCGGGATTTAATTTCCGAAAACCATTTCAAAGTTCAAATGATAATGTAAAAGAAGCACAGTTTTATGATATCAACGATTCAAAATCTTCCGAAGATATTTCTCAGGAAGAAATTGATAAAATTTTGGATAAAATAAGCAGAAGCGGTTACCAGAACCTTACTGAAAAAGAGAAAAGAATATTATTTGAAGCGAGCAAGAAAAACTGATGAAAAAAATTCTGCTGATTCTTTCCGGATTGATTTTAATTTCCTGCGAACAGGAAATTTCTGATGATGAAAAACTTGCAAGATTATATGTTGATATGGTTATGGCAAGAGAAAAATATATCCACAGTGATTCGCTTTATACTATTGAAAAAGAAAAAGTTCTGGAGCAGCATAAAACTACTGAAGAAGAGTATTTCAGCTCATTGCGCGAACTGAAGTATGAAGATGAAAGATGGAAAGAGTTTTTTATGAAAGCTAAAACATACGTTGACACACTTGAAAAACATAATAAAAAGAGAAAGTAAAGACAGTTATCTGTCTTTACTTTTTGCTAATACAATTCTTATTTTCCCGTAACTTATACTATTAGAAATCTGCGATTTAATTTCTTTTAACTTATACATTCCCTCGTCAATTCGGTTTTTTATTTCCCTTATTTCAGATTGTTTTATCAGAGGTGAAATTTCCAATTCGGGAAGGTAGCTCAAAATGGTTTCAATTTGCACTGATATTATTGCTTCCGGTAGTTTTTGCAGTTCGCAGATTTCTTCTAATGAGTAATTTTTATTTATCAGTTCAATAACTTCTTTGTAACTCTCAGGCAGAGAAATGTCAGTCTGAGTAATTTGAGTTTGAAAATTTTGAATTATTTCTAAAAAATCGTCACCGATTTTATTGAATTTTCTCTGATTAAATCCCTCTATATCAAGCAATTCAGCGGGCGTTTCCGGTTTTTTATCTGCAATTGATTTTAATATATCATCACTGCAAATTAAAGAAGCTGTTTGTCCAAATTTATTTGCAATCTCTTTTCTTTTTTGAGAAAGTTCGTTGTAAAGAACTAATCTGTCTTCAATGTTTTCTTGTACCGGTCTGAGTTTCTTTTCAATTTTAGGTTTTATCAGCTCAATTCCGGTATCGCTAATTGTAAGAACAGAATTTTTACAATTTATATGTCCTTCAATAACCAGATCTGTTAAAACCTCATCTATTTCAATTAAAGAGTAATTTGCAAGTACCCCAAAATTTGAAACCGCAACACCTATTTCTGAGCTTTTACCGGAAAGAATATCAAAAACTCTTTCTTCATTTACTTCTGATTTCAAATCAAACAACGAGATCAAAATATTTTCTTCTATATAATGTTTACTCGCATTTTCTTCCAGGTTTCCGCCGCAGTTATCACATTTACCACATTTATAAGTACTTCCGGTTTCACCAAAATATTCGAGGATATAATTAAAACGACATTTTTTTGTGTTTACCAGTCCAATCATTGATTGCAGTTTTTTCCTTGAATTTTCAAGCTGCTTCTCTATTTTCTTAAAATCAAACTCAAGATACTTTTCATCTACTCGCGTTGCTGTTAGAAAAACAGCAGGAGACTGAAGTGGTTTTTCAAATTCCAGAATTCCGATTTTTGTCAGTTCATCTAGATTAAAAATCAAATCAGGTTTTGAAATACCTGTTATCTCAGCCAGATTTCCAATATTTATTTTTGTTTTACCGGAAAACAGATAACCACCATATTCGCGCAGAATTGTGATTAATATCTCCTGAAATGCATTGTTTTTTAGTTTCTTTACATATTCACGAAGACGCTCTTTTTCGAGATTTATTTCAAGATAGTAATTTTGATGCAGCTCTGATTTTTGTTTTACATAACCTGCTTCTTCTAAAATTCCTAGTGCGGCAGAAAAAAGAGCTTTGTTAATTTCGTTACTGAAAAGTATCTGGTAAAACTTTTTATCCAGTGGAATTGGCTTATCAGGCTGTATCCCCAGCGGAACCTGTCCGTAATTACAAATCAGCGAATAGACAAGTTTAATCTGTTCACGATCAGGAAAGCTTGTCTTAATGAAAAACTCTTGTATATATTTATCCTGCCCGTCAAAAAGTAAGTGAATCTGAGAATCTTTTCCATCTCTTCCGGCGCGACCTATCTCCTGATAATAACTTTCAATTGTTCCGGGCAGATTGTAATGCACAATCAATCTGATATCCTTTTTATCAATACCCATTCCAAAAGCATTTGTTGCAACAATTACATCAACGTAATCGTTAATAAAGTCATCCTGTATCAGTCGGCGTTTTTCAGGGGCCAGACCCGCATGATAAAACTCGCAGCTGATTTTATTTGACTTCAAATAATTTGTCAGTTCCTCTGCATTTTTTCTTGTTGAAGTATAAACTATTGCAGGAGAACCGCAGGTTTGAACAAGTTTCAGGACTTCAGTTTTTTTCTGTTTTGTTTTAAATACCCGTAAATGAAGATTTTCTCTTTCAAATCCGCGAATAAAAAACTCAGGATTTTTAAGACTTAGCTGATTAACAATATCATCGCGCACTTCAGGAGTTGCAGTTGCCGTGAATGCAGAAATTCTTGTGTTTCCGATGAAGTTGCAGAACTCAACAATTTTACGGTAGCTCGGACGAAAATTATGTCCCCATTCACTTATACAATGTGCTTCATCAATAAAAATATATTTAGGGGATAAATTTTTAATTCGTTCTGCAAAACCTGTACTTTCAAGTTTTTCAGGCGAAACATAAAGAAGCTTTATTTTTCCTTCGTAAATTTTATTGTAAATATCGAGTATTTTGTTGTACTCAACTGTACTGTTTATATATGCGGCAATTTCTTCGTTGGAATTCAGAGAATCCACCTGATCTTTCATAAGTGCGATAAGAGGAGAAATAACAATTGAAAATTGATCGCTTGCCAGAGCAGGAATTTGATAACACAAAGATTTACCTGCACCTGTAGGTAAAATGGCAAGTGCATTTTTGTCATCTAAAATTGCGTTTATTATTTCTTCCTGACCCGGACGAAAAGATTTGTAACCAAAATATTTATATAAAATTTCAAGGGGGTTCATATTTTTCCAGATTTCTGTAACTTATTGTATGACATATTCGTCAGAACTGATGATCCAAATTTAATAAATAGTTTTGTATAAACTTTATAAAGATTATCTTACTTGGATATTTTGCCAGAAAAAAGGAAATTTTAAAATATGTATATTGTTGAAGCCGTCAACCTTACAAAAGTTTACTCTTCTGCATTTGGCAGAAAAAAAGTTGTTGCCTTAAGTGATTTTAATCTGGCTGTAAAACCGGGCACTATTTTCGGACTTCTGGGTCCGAACGGCGCGGGTAAAACGACTTTTATAAAAATTCTTTTGGGAATCGGACAATTAACTTCTGGAGATGCAAAAATTTTTAATCAGCCTCTCTCCAATTATGTGGTTAAGAAAAAAGTTGGTTACCTTCCTGAAAATCATAAATATCCCTTATATTTAACAGGGGAGCAGGTACTTCGTTTTTTTGCGGAGTTAAGCGGATATGAATCTGAAAATCTAGATCAGCGTATAAATTATCTTCTCGATATTGTAAATATGGAGAAGTGGCGTAACACCAAAATTAAAGCTTATTCCAAAGGTATGATGCAGCGTATCGGACTTGCTCAGGCGCTGGTTAACGATCCTGAACTGATCTTTCTTGATGAACCTACCGACGGTGTTGATCCTATTGGCAGAAAAGAGATCAGAACAGTTTTAGAAAATCTGAAATCCGAAGGGAAAACGATCTTCTTAAACAGTCATCTCCTTTCCGAAGTTGAAATGGTTACCGACAGAGTGGCAATTCTTAATAAAGGTAAATTGCTTAAAGAAGGAACCGTAGAAGAATTAACAACTCAGAAAGAACAGGTGAAAATAACAATTGATAACTCAATTGAAGCCTTAAAAGGAAATGGATTTTTCGAAGATTTCAAAATAATTGAAAAAAATGATAACCATTTTACAGCAAGTATAAATGACAATTTGGAGCTGAATAAAATCATCGATTCACTTCGCCAAAAAGGTATTGTGATTACGTCTGTGGTTCCAAATAAAAGTTCACTTGAAGATTATTTTATTTCAGTTATTAATAATTCAGAAAACAAAGAGTAAATATTATGAAAAATATATGGTTGTTGACTAAATACACTATCAGAGAAGCATTTTCTAAAAAGATATTTTTGGCTTTTACAGGTATTTCCACATTTGTGCTGCTTGTTTTTGCCGGGTTGTTTATTTTTCTCGGACTCGAAGATTTTATGCCTATGGTAAAACAGGGTGGACAGGAAATGGATCTTATTGGCGAAGTTGTGGGAGTTCTGAAAAGTATTGTTATTGTTCCGCTTTTCGGCGGAGGAATTTTCCTTTCAATTTTCGCTGTTTCCAGTTTTATTCCGAGTCTGCTCGAAAAAGGAAATGTAGATCTTTTCCTTTCAAAACCAATTTCTCGTCCGCAAATAATTTTAGGTAAATTTTTCGGCGGTGTACTTGTTGTACTTGCCAACATATTTTATCTGGTATTTGGGTTGTATCTTCTACTCGGACTCAAATTCGGCAACTGGGAGCTTTATGCTTTTAATGCTGTAATAATTACCACATTTACCTTTGCATCACTTTATGCAATGATAATTTTTATTGGAATAATTACCAGAAGTTCTGTACTTGCAATGATGGTTTCTTATGTGATATTTTTTATGCTGTCGCCAATGCTTGTTGGAAGAGAAGAAATTTATATTTTACTAGACAGCACATTGATTGAATATTTAATTGAAGGATTGTATTATTTTATTCCTAAAACCACAGAGCTGGGTAAAATGGCGTTTGAATTATCGGAACTTGGCAAAAAAGTTATGACGTCTAACGATCCGTTTAGCTGGCAGCCGATTTTAACAACCTTTGGTTTTATGATTCTCAATTTAGCAGGCAGTATTTTTATATTTAATAAAAAAGATTACTAAAACCCTTAAAAAAGATAAAAAATCGCTTCTTTAATTGGTATAAAAATTGTTAATTTGTTCCGGTAATAAATTCCTTATTTATTGGATTTATCGGAACATTTTTATTTTAAAATAAACAGGTGTGTGATGAGTGAGTCAAAATTAAAGCTTGAAGATCTGATAAGCAATGTTGCAAAGACTAATGATCAGGACAGAATTGAAAATGTGGCTATCATTGGTGCCGGACTTATGGGGCAGGGGATTGCACAAACCATTGCCGGTGCAGGCTTTGAAGTTACAGTGGTTGAGCTGAATGATGATTTAATTGAAACTGCAAAAAATAGTATGGAAAATACTATGAAAAGAGAAATTGCCAGATGGGCAATGACCGGCAGTGAAATGAAATCTGTTATGAGCAGAATCAAATTTTCTACTAATCTTGATGATGCAAAAGATGCTGAATTAGTTATTGAATCTATAAACGAAGATGTTAAAGCAAAGCAGGAACTTTTTTCTAAACTGGATGAGCTTGTCCAGGAAAAAGCAGTTTTTGTTACAAACACTTCATCTCTTGGTTTGGGAGATATCTCTTCAAAAATTACACGTAAAGATAAATTTATCGGAATGCACTTTTTGAGTCCGGTACCAAAAATTCCATTAATAGAAGTAATAAAAGATTTCCACACTTCTGACAACACTTTGGAAGTTATAAAAGCATTTGCAAAAAGCATCAAAAAAACTGCAGTGGAAGTTTTTGAATATCCTGGTTTTATCACTACAAGAGCAATTGTTCCGATGTTAAATGAAGCAATGCATATCTATCTTGAAGGACTTGCATCAGCTGAAGATATTGATACAGCAATGAAACTTGGTTACAACTTTAATATTGGTCCTTTGGCTTTGGCAGATCATATCGGACTTGACGAAGTTTTAGGCTGGATGGATACATTGTGGCAGACTCTTGGTGAAACTCGTTTTAGACCTTGTCCGCTTTTACGCAGATTGGTTCGTGAAAGAAAACTTGGTGTAAAAACCGGCGAAGGTTTCTTCAAATATGACGAAGATGGTAAAGTAATAGCATAATCAGAAAACGAAAAAACTAAGAGGATATAAAATGAAAGTATTAGTATTAAATTGTGGTAGTTCATCAATAAAATATCAGTTTATTGATACAACTAATCAGGACGCTCTTGCAACCGGACTTGTTGAAAGAATTGGAATGAGCAGTGCTGTTCTTTCTCACAAACCTGCAGGCAGAGATAAAATAAAAATTGTTGGTGAAATTCTTGACCATAAAATTGGTATTGAATATGTAATTGCCGTATTGTTAAATCCTGAATATGGTGTAATTAAAGATAAAAAAGAAATTGATGCTGTTGGTCACCGTGTAGTTCACGGCGGCGAAACTTTCTCCGGTTCTGTATTAATTACAGATCAGGTGGTTCAGGCATTAAATGATAATATAGAATTGGCTCCGTTACATAACCCGCCAAACATCAGCGGTATTGATGCAGCAAAATCACACTTGCCAAATGTTCCTCAGTGCGGTGTGTTTGATACTGCATTCCATTCAAATATGCCTCCAAAAGCATATTTATACGGATTGCCTTATGAATTGTACACAAAATATAAAATCAGAAGATATGGTTTCCACGGTACTTCTCACAGATATGTATCTGAAAGAGCGGCTGCTATGTTAGGAAAACCGATTGAAGATTTAAAAATTATTACTTGTCATCTTGGTAACGGCGCTTCAATTGCTGCTATTAAAGATGGTGTTTCTGTTGATACTTCAATGGGATTCACTCCGCTTGAAGGTCTTTTAATGGGTACACGTAGTGGTGATGTTGATCTTGGTATTATTCTTTATGTAATGGGTAAAGAAGGATTAAACCTTGCAGAAGTTAATACTTTGGTAAATAAACATTCTGGCGTTGCCGGATTAAGTGGTTTAAGCAGCGATATGCGTGATATTGAAGATGCTTATGCCGAAGGTAAAAACGAGCAGGCAATAAATGCTTTTGATGCTTATAACTACAGAATTAAAAAATATGTTGGCGCCTATGCTGCTGCAATGGGCGGTTGCGATGCACTTGTATTCACTGGCGGTGTTGGTGAAAATTCACCAGTTACCAGAGAAATTGTTTGTGAAGATTTGAGCTATATGGGTCTTACTATTGATAAAGATAAAAATGATAACTTCAAAAGAGGTGAAGAAGTTGTTATTTCAGCTGATGATTCAAGAGGTTCAATTTTAGTAATTCCTACTAACGAAGAACTAGTAATTGCTCTTGATACTGAAAAGATCGTTAATGAAGAACTGGCAAACAAATAATTATAAGTGAAAGTTCATAGATATCCCCGGCAATAGTCGGGGATTTTTTATTTTAAATCCTCAATTTTTATAACCAATTTCCGAAAATAACTTGTATTCCATTAAACCATTAACTGTTTACGGGATTTTTATGGATCTTGGTATAAAAAAAAGAACCGCACTTGTAACAGCCGCCAGCAAAGGTATAGGAAGGGCAATTGCCGAATCATTAATTTCCGAAGGTGCCAAAGTTGCTATTTGCAGCAGCAACGAAGAAAATCTTATTACCACAGCAGGCGAGATTAAAGAAAATTACGGCGAAGAACCATTATGGATAAAATGCGATCTATCAAAAAGTGATGATATAAGAAAAACTTTTGAGATTGTTCGAGATGAGTTTGGCTCAATTGATATTCTTGTCAATAATTGCGGTGGCCCGCCAACAGGTAAAATAGATTCTATTGATGAAACTATTTGGGAAGAAAGTTACAGACAGGTACTGATGAGCGTTACCCGGTTTGTTAATCTTGTTTTACCATCAATGAAAGAGAAACACTGGGGCAGAATTATCAACATTACATCATTTACTGTTAAACAGCCAATTAAAAATTTTGTGCTCTCCAATTCACTTCGTTCAGCAGTAAGAGGCTACACAAAAACCTTAAGTAATGAAATTGGTGAATTTAATGTTACGGCAAATTGTATTGCTCCGGGATATACTTTAACACACAGGTTATACGAACTTGCCGTGGAAATAGCCAAAGAAACAGGAGATTCACACGAACATATTTTAGGTGAACTGGCTTGCGAAGTTCCTCTTAAACGACTTGCGCGTCCGGACGAAATAGCTTCTGCCGTTGCATTTATTGCATCGGAAAAAGCAGGATACATTACAGGTAATGTAATTCCGGTTGACGGAGGAATTGTTAAATCAGCTTTTTAATGGTATATTTGAGGTTTCAAAAATTTCTCCATAAGAAGGGGACTCAATGGTAAAAGAGACCGATATTACAATCTGGCCTTCCAGTATTAATAATACTGAAGAAATTAAAAAACAGGCCGCGAAACGATTAAAATTAAAGCAGAATGAAATTTCAGTTCAGGTTATTAGGAAATCTATAGATTCGAGAAAAAAGCCCGTTTACAAACTCAGGGTTAAAGTTTATGTAAATGAACCGGAACAACCTCTTTTTTCTCCTGTTAATTTCAGTAAATGTAAAAATGATAAAAAAGTAATTGTTGTCGGGAGCGGACCCGCAGGTTTGTTTGGCGCACTTCGACTGATAGAACAGGGAATAAAACCAGTTGTTCTTGAAAGAGGAAAAGATGTTCAGGACAGACGAAAAGATCTGAAAAAAATTAATATTGATCAGATTGTTAACACAGAATCAAACTATTGTTTTGGTGAAGGTGGTGCTGGAACATACAGCGACGGAAAACTTTATACACGCTCTACAAAAAGAGGAGATGTAAAAAGAATATTGAATCTGCTTGTTCAGCATGGTGCAGATCCTGCAATTCTGGTTGAAGCTCATCCGCACATTGGTTCAAATAACCTTCCTAATATTATTAAAAGTATACGCGAAACTATTCTTGAAAATGGCGGAGAATTTCATTTTAACTCAAAAGTAACAGATTTGATAATTGATAACAAAACCATAAAAGGAGTTGTTGTTAATGACAGTGAAGAATATACAGCAGATGCGGTTTTACTTGCAACAGGTCACTCGGCACGTGATATATTTTATCTTCTGGATAAACATAAAGTAAAACTGGAAGCAAAAGATTTTGCTATGGGAGTTCGTATTGAACACCCGCAGGAATTGATTGACACAATTCAATATCATCAGTCTGAGCGACATAAAAATTTACCGGCAGCCGAATATAGCCTTGCCTGTCAGGTTTCAGAAAGGGGAGTCTATTCTTTTTGTATGTGTCCGGGCGGAATTCTGGTTCCCGCTACAACCGGAAAAGAAGAACTGGTTCTGAACGGAATGTCAGTCTCAAAAAGAAATTCACCTTATGCAAATGCCGGACTCGTAGTTTCTGTTACTGAAAAAGACTGGCATAAAAAATATGGCAAGCACGGAGTTTTTGCCGGACTCGAATATCAAAAAGCACTTGAAAGAAGAGCATACAAAGCCGGAGGCGAAACTCAGGTTGCGCCGGCTCAGCGTGTAACAGATTTTGTAAAGGGAAAAATTTCTTCGACTCTTCCTGACACATCATACAAACCGGGAATTGTAAGTGCACCGGTTCATAATATCTTAACTCAAAATATATCTAAAAGATTAACCAGAGCTTTACAGGTATTTAACTCAAAGATGAAAGGCTATTATACTGAAGAAGCAAAAATGATTGCACCCGAAACCAGAACAAGCTCACCTATACGCATTCCAAGAGACAGAAAAAGTTTAATGCATGTTGAAATAAAAGGATTGTTTCCCGCAGGTGAAGGAGCCGGATATGCAGGCGGAATTATTTCTGCTGCTATTGATGGTGAGAATTGTGCAAAAAGCATTGGGGAAATATTAGTATAAAATTGAAAACAGGTCATTAAATGACCTGTTTTTTTTATTTACGGAATTACTTTCCAGGATTCTTCAATATCTACAAGGGCTACATCCAGACTCAAAATATCTTCATTCACAGCTGCTATTTTTCTTAGTGACAATAACTCAGATTTCTCAAATTTATTATTTGATTCAGGATAATCCCAAAATGCTGAAAGATGGTAATGATTTTGTTCTCCCTGACTTTTAGAAAACAGGCCGCCTTGCATTCCGTCAGCTTTTTTGAAACCGGGGAGCCAGACTGACTTTTGCACATTTTCAAAATGTTTGGTTCCGTTTGAGCGAACAATGCAGTTTACCGCTCGTAAAAAGAAGCTGTGTTCAATTGCATCAAGTAAAGAATCAGCATCGCCGTGGAGTTCTGTCTGACTCGTAAAATAGTTAATAGTTAATTTTTCGTAAGTCCCTGCCTGATTTGTTTCATCATATAGGTTATCGTGATCATTGAGCATAAATTCGCGCAAAGATTCTTCATCTTCCCAAAAAGCAATAATATAAGCTTTTTCAGGATATATTGAATCCCAGCCTCCGGTTTGTGCAATAAATCCGGGCACATCTTTGGTTTTAGCCCATTTTTCCTGTGCTTCTGAAAATTTTGTTTTGTGATCTTCCTCTACCTGGCATTCAATCCATTTTACTATCATATCAGCCTCCGGGACAAATATTGTATTGTGATTGTTGATCTGATTCCATTTTACGGAATACTCGCGGCATTTATAAAAAATACTAAATATCCGATTATAAAATATTCAAAAAGAATTGTAAAATCAATTCAGTCGGAAGTAATAAGGTATCGAAATAAATTTATGATTTATTTTTGCTGAAGTTCATTTCCAGATTTTCATCAATCCATTTCTGTAATCCGCCGTCGAGATTGTAGACATTTTGCAGGTTTTCATTATGCTGAAGATGCTCAACTATTGCAGCACTTTGCTCACCAAATTCGCAGACAATTACTATCATTTTATCGGAAGGGAGTTTTATTTTTTCAAAAAGAAGATCTTCTGTTTCTACATTTTCGCCGCCTATATTATATCCGTTAAATTGCTCTTTTGATCTCACATCAAAAATTTTTATATCGGCGTTATTTTTTAGTTTCTCGTGAAGATCTATTGGGGATATTGAGTTTACCTGCTCATCTGCAACATCAATGCTGCAGGTTTCGCCATATTCGCCCAGCTCTTTTATATCAGCAGCTTCCGGATCGCGTTCAAATTCTATTTCATCAATTTTCATTGTTAAAGCATCAATTTGCAAAAGCGTGCCGGAGAGAGTTTTTCCTTTACCAATAATTATTTTGATAACTTCGTTAGCCTGAAGCGAACCGATTAATCCCGGAATTACTCCGATAACTCCAATTGTAGAGCAGTTTGGAAGATCGCTTTCTTCCGGCTGTTCAGGAAAAATGCATCGGTACGTTGGACCATTTTGATAATTGTAAACTGAAACCTGACCGAAAAACTTATAAATTGCCCCCGATACAAGAGGTTTATCGGTTAATACGCAAGCATCATTTATTAAAAAGCGAGTCGGAAAATTATCTGATCCGTCAACTATTATATCAAACTTCTTGAAGAGTTCTAACACATTATCTTTGGTAAGAGGAACGGGAAACACTTCAAAATTTACATTTGGATTTTGCTGTTTAAGTTTTTTTGAAGCTGTTTCTGCTTTTGATTTATCTATATCATCAGGAGTAAATAATATTTGTCTCTGCAAATTACTTTCAGATACAACATCATAATCAACAATTCCAATGGTTCCAACACCGGCAGCTGAAAGATATTGTAAAACAGGGCAGCCTAATCCTCCTGCGCCAATAACTAAAACTCTGGCGGATTTTAATTTTTCCTGTCCTTCAACTCCAACTTCCGACATTATTATATGACGGTTATATCTTTTAAGCTCGCTGTTTGTTAACATATCTTACCGGTTTAATTTTTAAAACTGAAAAGTTAATGAAAAATGATTTGAAGGCGGTGCAGTGATATTTTCCGGTTTGGAAGTTTTGTTATGCAAATCTGTAACAAACTTGCCAATAAAATACCCGATGCAGGCGCCAATAAAAACATCGCTGGTCCAGTGATGATTTTGATAAACTCTGGAAAATGCAGTCGCCACTGCCGGAATATAATAAACAACTTTCAGAAAATCGCTGTCAGTGCGTTCTGCAAGCACTGTGGAGAGTGAAAACGCAATACTTGTATGTCCGGAAGGAAAGGAGCGGAACGCATTCTGAACGTGTTGAAAAGGTTCAAATTTAAAAGGGCTTCTTCCTGTAAAAGGACGCGCTCTTCCGAGTGACAATTTTAATGCACCGGTTAAACCGGCTGTATATGAAAATGACTGCATTATTTCATAAGCAAGATGCTGATTGGATTTGTTATCAGTAATTAATCCCTGAAGCGACAAACCGCCTGCAATTACCAATGTTGTTAAAGGTTCGCCCCATCTACGCGCAAATTCTATCGGGGGAGTGTAGTAAAAACTTCTGTCTTTAAGAACTTCATCTCTGATTGTTTCATCAATCTGCATAATTAAAAATGCAGAACCAAGAATAGAGCCTAAACGAATAAAATCATTTTTACCCCAATGAGAAGGTTTGCAAAGCAGATCTCCGGTTTCTTCAAAATATTGATTGAAGTTATAGCGGTTTTGTGCATTTGTTGTTATTGATAATAAAATGATAACAACAAAAAATATTATTTTGAAATCTTTTTTTATCAATTTATTCCTTTCTTGGAAGATGAAATATGAACAATTTCAACAGGCTGAATTGTTACCAATCCTCCGCAATCGGACGATTCAAATATTTCTTTTACAGTGGGAATGAATTCTTCAATTTTTTCAGCTTCGTCTATAATTTCTATAACAACCGGCATATCTTCGGAAACAGCCAGAAATTTTGAGCTGTGAACTACACTGTCGCGGCCAAATCCCATAACACCTCTGTAAACTGAACAGCCTGCAAGGTGAGCTTTTCTGGCTTCTGCAAGAATAAGTGCGTAAACAGGTTTATGAAGAAAATGATCCTCTTCACCAAGAAAAATTCGTAAAGTATTTGCTTTACCTGAAATGTTCATCTTAACTCTATTTTGTTAATATATAAGATATATAAACAGCTGTAATTGTCAAAATTACATTAGCTGCAACATTTAATCCGGTATAAAGAAATTCAGCATCACGTATCAAGTATAATGTTTCAAGAGAAAATGTGGAAAAGGTAGTAAAACCTCCGCAAAATCCTACTCCAAGCAGAAGTTTCATATCTGAAGATAAAATATTTTTTTCATCGAGTCCGAAAATTAAAAAGCCCAATATCAGACTCCCGATGAAATTAACCGTAAGCGTACCGACAGGAAAATAAACAGGGAAGAGTTTATGCATCATATCTGAAACATAAAATCTTAATCCGCCACCTACTCCGGCGCCAAGCATTACGAGAAGATATTTTATCACTCAGTTACTCCGAATAATTGTCTCATTTCATCATCTGAAATATCTTTTGTAAGGTTCTCTTCAACATCACCTCTTGAGTTGCTGTTTATTTCTTTCACAAAATTTTCACTTTTAATTACAACAGAACTACAGACTCTGGCAAATTCCATTAAGTTGTGATCGGAAGTAACCACATAAAGAAGTTTGGGATTGTTTGAAATTTCTATTTCAAATTTTATGTTTTCGTCAGCAGTTTTGTTTTCGGAATATTCAATTTTTACATAAGTCGTTCTAATTGCTTCGGCAGGAAATCCGTCAAGATGTAAAGTAGCTTTTTGTACTTTGCAGGAAAAGTATCTGTCGAGCATAAAAGCAAGTTTTTCCCTTGAAGCCTGCGGATCTTTTTTTTGCAAAGAACGCAATTCTTTTATTTTTCCGATAAGGTTATTACCGTCAATTATGTATTGTTTCATTATCTCAGACCTGAATAAATTCTTCTCGATTTTTCAACTTTAATATCTTTAAACATCGGCGCTACCATTCTTATTTCAAAGTTGTAACCCCTGAAAAAGCCTGTCGGGGTCCAGCTGAAATTCATTTCCCAGCAATGGAGCGAGCGGTGAATAGATACTGTTGGTGTTGAAAATTCATCTT
>JBGRQB010000107.1:0-14716 GCA_041725875.1 Rhodothermaceae bacterium | reverse complement strand
CAGTCCTCCCACTCGCGACTCTCTATTAGAATCCGCGCTCAATCGGCCTTGGAAAAGCCTGTGGAGGAGGCAGAGCTGTTTGCACAGCGTTTGGACCCTTCTGGCAAGTGTGGGACACTGCCATTTGTGAGCGCCAGCGGTTTATTAATCCACAATGAGTGCTGCCTCACAAAGAAGTGATGTTGGTTGTGCCTTCGATTGTCTGTTCAAGACAAAAGCAGGCTAACAGAAAAATCCGACTATCCTTCTAGTTTGTCCAACGCATCTGTAAATTGTAGCAAATCGAACAAGCTCTCCAGTTTGAACTCAGTTTTTACTGAAGTATAGAAGAAATCTGGACTTGTCTGCAAAAGAGAAAGAATTTTACAATGAAAGTATCATTAAAATAGTATTGGAATACTACCATGGTCCGAGTCGTTCGACAAAAATTCCCCTCGTATTGCCCGTGATCACAGTCAGTGATTGAAATCTAATTTCTTGTCAAAATATTAATGCGAAGTCGAAGATGAAGGGTCGAGAGGCAAGAAAATAATCACCAAAGGGAAATATCTGAATATCTGGCGAAAAGATGAAGACGGCAACTGGAAAGTAAAAGTGGATATGGGAAATCTTACTCAATAAAAAAAGCTGCAATAAATGCAGCTTTTAATGTTCACAAGATTTATTTTCTACGTGTGCACCGCAGCAACCGCCGCCGTGTGAATCGTGTTCTGCACCGTGACAACAGGCAGATTTTCCTTTTTTATACTTTGCAAATGTAAGTGCAAGTCCCATAAAAACTATTGCAATTATAAAAAATACAACTGCAGTTAATACTGTTTCCATTATTTATTCCTTCCTGCTAAATATTTTTTAAACTCGTCGGTCATTATTTCCTTAAAGAGATTTCCTTCTTTTACAATAAATAAAACCGCCATATTATTATTTTCGGCAATTTTTCTGCCTTCTTCAGCCCCAATTACATTAAGAGCAGTTGCCCATCCGTCGGCATTCATACAATCATCACTTATCACAGATACGGAAACAAGCTTATGAGTAATTGGTTTTCCGGTTCGGGCATCAATTGTATGTGAATATCTTACACCATTTTCTTCAAAATAGTTTCTGTAATCGCCGGAAGTTGCCAGTGCATTACCTGAAATTGACACAATACGCTGAATTTCGTTTGATCCGTCGGGAACAGAAATTCCAATATTCCATTTTGTACCTGATTGATTCTTCCCTTTTACAAAAACCTCTCCCCCAACTTCCACCATATAATCGGTGTATGAAAGAGATGATAAGAGTCTGCCAACCTCATCAACGCCAAAGCCTTTTGCAATTGAGGATAAATCAATATACAAATCTTTATGCGCTTTTTTGATTTTTAAAGAGTTATCATCAAGCTGGTATTTACTCAGACCAACATAATCTCTTCTTTCTAAAATCTCTTTTTCAGTAGGCCTTTTTATTGGTCTGGCTTCTGGTCCGAATCCCCAGAGGTTTACAATCGGTCCCACAGAAATATCATAAGCACTGCTGGTTTCTTCACTTATTTTTCTGGCAGTTTTTACAACATTAAAAAGATCATCAGACATAAGATACCAATCTGTTGAAGAAGATTCATTAAACAGAGATAATTCGGAATCCTTCTGGTAGGTTGACATTTTATTGTTAACTTCTGCAAGTACACTGTCAATTTTAGTTTTAAGCAGATCAAATGAATGTTCTTTTTTACTGTTTTTCACAACTGTGATGGAATAAGTTGTGCCCATTGTAAAGCCGTTAATTTTATAAACTTCATTTTTACTCTTTCCGCAGCCGGTTAAAAGCAAAAATGACAAAATAAACACATTATAGAATTTCACATTTTCTCCGAAATTTACTTAAATTCAGCCCAGATAGGACAATGATCCGATGGTTTTTCCATTGCTCTTACCTCGTAATCAATTCCCGTATCAGTACATTTTTCCATTAACTTTTCAGAAGCAAGGATCAAATCGATTCTTAATCCCCTTTTGGGATCTTTCTGAAAACCAAAACTTCTGTAATCGAACCAGCTGAAAAGATCATCTTTTTCAGGGTTTTTAACTCTGTAAGTATCACTGAGTCCTGCGGCAAGAAGTTCGTTAAGCCATTCTCTCTCTTCCGGTAAAAATGAGCATTTACCTGTTTTAAGCCAGCGTTTTGCGTTATCTTCGCCAATACCTATGTCAAGATCAGTCGGAGAGATATTCATATCACCAATAACAAGAACGTCTTTTCCCTCATCAATAAGCTGTTTGCTGAATTTTATTATATCCTGATAATATTTCTCTTTTGCCGGAAACTTTGTTTCGTGCTTTCTGCTTTCTCCCTGCGGGAAATAGCCGTTAATTACCGTAACAGTTTTTCCGGAAATATTATATTCACCGCAAATCATTCTTTTTTGTGCATCTTCATCATCACCCGGAAACCCTTTCTGGATTTTTACAGGCTTCTCTTTTGAAAGCAATGCAACTCCGTAATGAGTTTTTTGTCCGAAAAACTCGGCGTGATAACCCATTTCGGTAATTTTTTCTACAGGAAAATCAGGATCCTGTACTTTTATCTCCTGAACGCCAATTACATCCGGCTGATGCTTGTTAATTACCTCTTCAACCTGATGCAAACGCGATCTGATACCATTTACATTAAACGAAATAATTTTCATACTATTTCCGATTTGATATTTATTCTTGATTTGAGTTCACAAAGTAATTATTTTTTATTTTTCTGACAAATAAACAATTAACCACTTTATTATTCTCTTATATTAATATAATTTTGTGTTTGGCGATAATAATTTATCGAATTTTTCTAACGGGAGTTTACTGAATGACATCCAGACCCAGTAAAGAAGTTGAAAAACTTATATCTGAAAATAACGAACTAAAACATAAACTTCATAACATAATTGAAAAACATCAGGATCTTGAGAAGTTCGAGTCTAAACTGGACTCATCCAGAAAAGAAGTTGAACGACTTGAAAAAGAGGAACGCGAACTTAAAAAGAGTCTGATTGCCCTTGAAAAAGATAAATTAAAAAAAGAGGTTCAGGAATTAAAAATTATAAAAGAGAACCTTGAAAACATTATCACCGCAGATAAACGTGAAATTGAATCCAGCAAAAAAGAGAAAGAAAGCCAGCAAAATATTATAGAGAATCTAGTTGAAGAAGTAAAATCCAAATCAGGTTCTGTAAACGAAGTAAAGCTGGTTCTTGCCAATCTGGAAAATAAAAAACTTGAGCTCGAAAAAAATATTTCATCTGATGAAATTACTCTTATAGATCTTGGAAATGACAGAAACAATCTTGACCGACAAATAAGGGATCTTACTCAGAAAAAAAATACAACCGAGCGTGAGTTAAAGCAACAGGATAAAACATTAGCCACAGTAAAATCTGAAATTTCTACAAGTGACAAAAAACTTCATAAAACTCAGGATAAGTATGAGTCACTGAAAAATGAAATTGAAGTCTTAAAGGATGAAATAAATCTCAGCAAAAATACTAAGAAAGATGTGCAGAAAGATTTATCAGCTTACCAGATTGAAAAAAACAATTTGGATAAATCTCTCAGTATTTTAAAAAGTGAAGAAGCAAAGCTTGTTCATACTGTTGAAAAACTTAAAGCAGATATTGAAACTGGTGAAGAAGCAGTAAAGGAAATTGAAAAGAAAAAAATTGAAGGTGTTTTATCCGCAGATGAAATTGATTCCAGAATCAAAACTGTAAAGACTGAATTTTCACAGCTTGTTCAGGATCAGGAGAAGCATAAAGAGATTCTGGATAACCTGTTAAAAGAAGAAGCTGATTTGAAAAAATTGTGTTCAGAGCATAATCTTGAACTCAGCACAATTAAGGATACAAATAATCTTCTTAAACATGAAAATTCCGATCTGAAAGAAACGATTGATAAATCGAAAAAAACGATTGAAGAGTTAACCAAACAGAAAAATGATCTCATAAACTTTAATACCAACAGTGAAGAGATTATGAATACAGCCAGAGAGGAACTGAATACTCTTTACAAAGAGAAAGAAAATCTGGCTTTCACAATTGAAGAATCTAAGAAAAAATTAATTACACTTGAAGAGAAACAAGCTTCTATAAAAAGAGAAACAGAAGAATATACCAATGTTATAAAAAACCTGGAAGAGACTGCCGAAGAGCTTGAGAACAGAAAAAAATCTGTACAGGAAAATATAAAATATCAAAACTTCAAAATTCAGAATCTTGAAAATAACATTGAAACACTTACGGTTAAAGCAAAAGAGTGTGAGGTTGAGTATACCAGGACAGAAGATAATCTTCAGGTGCTTGTAGCAGAGAAAAGACGTTTGCTGGAAGTTATCGATTCTGAAAAAAATAATCTTGAAGAGTTATATACAAAAAAAGAAGATCTTCTTTTTGACATCACTAACTATAAACAACAGGTTGAACAATCGGAAGAAAAAGTTTCTAACCTGAATACAAAAGCATTACGGTTAATGACTGATATTAATCGTAACAAAGAAATAATAAACAACCTTGAAAATAAAAATAAGAATCTGACTGATTCCATTGATATAAATAATTCCGAGTACGACAAAATAAAACTCAAGCTCGAAGATTTGAAACTTGCTGAAACAAATGCAATTGATATTGTTGATCGATATAACAAAGAGATTAAATCGAAAGAAAATGAAATCAATGAACTGACTCGTGTTATCAATAATCAGAATAAAGAAATTACTGCTTTTGAAGGCAAAGTTGAAAACTTCAGAAACATGCTTATCAAGCTGGAGACCAATATTGACAACAACAATATGAATATTCTTCAGCAGGAAGAAATTGCTGCAAATCTCTTTGCTATTATTAAAGAGAAAGAAAATCACATTTTCGAACTTGAAAAACAGAATCAGAAAATTTTAGATTTTATCTCTTCCTACGAGCAAAAGATAAAAGAGTATGAAGAGAAAATTGAGTATAAAGCAAATGAGTATAAAGGTATTAAGAATTCTATTGAAGGTAAGACAGAAATAATAGAAAAATTAAACTACTCAATTGAACAGCTTAATGAAGATATAGCAACTAAAACAAAATATATTTCCAACCTGATAATTAACCAGAAAAACATTCTTAAAAACATTGAAGAAAAAGAGAATGAGTATGAAGTTGTTTCTGATCAGTATGTGAAAAAACTTGAGAAGATTTCCCCTCTTGAAACTAATCACGAAGTGCTTGAAGGTAAAGTTTCTATGCTGCAGGGAGAAATCAGTAAACTTCAGCTAATTAAAGATGAGCTTACAAAAGATATCATCAAAAAAGGTGAAGAAGAACTTGAGCTTTCAACCAATATAGATAAACTCAAAAGTGATATACGTGCTACTGAAAATCTGATTGATACAACAAAAGTTGAAAACAGTAATCTGGAAGATTTGAAAGTAAATCTGGTTAAATCTATTTCTGATGAAATTGGAGTTACTAAAAAAGAACTGAATACTTTAAGACAGGAAATTCTTGACAGAAAGTTGAGTCAGAGCAGATTAAACAAAGAGATAAACACGCAAAATTCTGAACTGGTGAAAGCTAAGGGAAATCTCAAAGCTACCAATACCGAACTTGCGTCAATTCATAAGAGTCTGGAATTTTACAAATCAGAATACAATTCCCTGCGTGCAGACGTTGGCGGATTAAGAGAAGAAAAATCTAAACTTCATTTTGAAACAACAAAATTAAAGAAAGAACTCGATTATTTTGTATTCAAAAAACATTCCCTTGAAGGCAAGTTGAAGACTGTCATAAAAGATACTTCCACAGCTACCAGAAACATTGAGGACAAGAAAACAACTGCACTTGAACAGCTTACTAAATATCACACCAGAATTGGAGAACTGAAAGGTGAAATCGATAATTCAATGACTAAACTTCAGAAAATTAATGGTGCTTGTCAGGATGCCGAATTAAAATATGAACAGCTTGAGATCAAAGTATCAAAACTTGTGATACTTGAAAAATCACTTACAAATAAAATTGAAGATGATTAAAGTTAGATTGTTTAATACGTGAGCCTGTGTAAACACAGACTCACCACAACAGCTTATATTTTATGTTCTTTCTTCCGAATCCATAGGATCGCCATAACCAAAAATGAGCTCGATGTTATTTGGATCTAAACCTTCATTTCCTGTGTAAACCATATGCCAGTCATAAACTATATTTTGAATTGTTCCGCGTGTGGATGGCTGAAGCGGGATATTTACTGTTTCCGATTTTGCTTTATAGAAAATACTATTTGCTGGGTTATCACTATTTGTTATTCCGTCGAGTGCCTGACCGGCAGAATAAGATTTTACTTTTTGAATTTCATTTTGAATTTCCTGATCTGTAGGCTTATTCAATGCGGCAACACTTAATCCAAAATATTCATTAGCATCAGGCAAACGAGGAAGTCCTTCGGGCTGAGTATTAAATGTGCAGGTGACTGTTAATTCATCACCTTTTTTCCAACCTCCTAACTTCATAGGATTAACAGGTGACCATTCTCCTTCTGTGTTTGATCCGACAAAAACGTTGCCTCTTAATTTAATCTGACCTTTTGGTAAAGTTAAATGATATCTCATAATATACTCCATAAAATTAGTTAATATATATCCTCTACCAGAATGTATTTAACATCCGGTATATAGCATTCTTTTAATGGAATATTTTATACCCTAAACAGGTTTAAATATATGTTCTGCCCTTTTTTGCGCGGGTTTCTGTTCTCCCCTTTGTATCTTACTCTCAACAAGTTCGTATTTTTGTTTAGTAAAATTATCGGGTTTCGGAATTATTATTACAGTTATTTTTCAGCAAGAATAAATTTTTCTTCGTTGTCTAATCCAAATCGTTTTATTTTATCAGAATTAATATTTGCCATATCAATAACAGTGCATTTAAACCCTGTTGATTCAAGTCTGGCTTTTAATCCTTCACAGGAATAAATACGAATATGATCATCCTGCCCAAAATGTTTCAATCTATCTTCCGGTGAAGTTACTGAGTAATCTTCGTACGTTTCCCCTTCTTTATACGGAGTTTGAATCAAAACCTTACCAGTTTCCTTAACAACTCTTTTTAATTCATTCATTGCTTTTACATCGTCAACTATGTGCTCCAAAATGTGATAACAGATAATTAAATCGAAATGATTATCTAAGTCTGGCAGATTTGTTAAATCATATTTTTCATCGGCAATAAATTCATTTTCAAAATCACTTGTTGTGTAGTTTTCAACTTCTTTTTTATAAGTTTTGTATTCAATTCTGTTTGGCGAAAAATGAAGTATATTTCCTTTTAACAACTCTTCAGATTCCAGAAACATCTTTAACCTTCTGGTTCGGGAAGAACTTCCGCATCCGGGACAAAGTAAATCATTATTATGATTTATAAACTTCGAGTAATTTTTTTTACAGAAGTTACATTCAAAATCAGATCCTTTATAAAAAAAAGAAAATGCTTTTCGAATTAAATATTCATTTTTAATTAAAATATCTGAGGGTAAAACTTTTTTTACGAGCTGCTTTAAAAGTGTATACATTAATTTTGCCAATGGTAAGATTAGGATTAATTAACCGTCTGCATTACACAGACGGTCATCTATAAATTATCTTTTTAGAAATTCTGCAATTTTATCTACAACAAATTGTTTTTGCTCATCTGTTAATTCAGGATAGATAGGAAGAGCAATTGATGTTTTTGCTGCTGATTCCGCAACCGGGAAATCACCTTCAGAATATCCAAGTTCTTTGAAACATTCCTGCATATGGAATGGAACCGGATAATAAATTTCTGTAAAGATTTCATTTTCAGTAAGGAATGCTCTTAACTCATCACGGTTTTCAACTCTGATAATATACTGGTTATAAATATGATGATTTTTCAAATCAGCATTTTCATAAACTGCTTTTGGAAGTAAAACTTTGTTTGATTCATCAAAGGTTGTTTTACCTGTTTCAGCTGCCAGACCAGCTTTAACAAACGCATCAGTATAATATTTTGCGTTGTCTCTCCTTCCCTGTGACCAGCTGTCAAGATGAGGAAGTTTTACTGAAAGAACCGCAGCCTGTAATGCGTCAAGTCTGAAGTTACCACCCATTTCTTTGTGATAATACTTTGGTTCCATACCGTGATTTCTTTTTCTTACAAGTGAAGCTGCAAGTTCGTCATCGTTTGTAATTACGAGTCCGCCATCACCAAAGCAACCGAGGTTTTTACTCGGGAAGAATGAAAAACATCCTGCATCACCAATGGTTCCAACACATTTTCCATCTTTATATTGAGTACTGATTGCCTGTGCGCCATCTTCAACAACTTTAAGATTATGCTTTTTAGCAATTTCCATAATCGGATCCATATCAGCACTTTGTCCGTAAAGATGCACAGGAATAATTACTTTTGTTTTATCTGTTATTTTCTTTTCTATATCTTCAGGTTTAATGTTAAATGAAACAGGATCTGAATCAACAAAAACCGGAACAGCATTTAATCTGGACACAACTCCAACAGTTGCAAAAAATGAATACGTCGGCATAATAACTTCATCACCCGGTTCAACGCCAACAGCCATAAGGGCTACTAATAAAGCATCTGTACCTGAGCTTACGCCAATTGCGTGTTTAACACCAAGATATTCAGCAAATTCCTTTTCCATTTTCTGGAGTTTCGGGCCCATAATAAAATACTGCGATTCACATACTTCCAAAACCGCTTCGTCTAATTCTTTTTTTAACGCCTGATACTGTGGTTTGAGATCTAACAGTGGAACTCTCATATATATCTCCTATAAATTACAATCTGTAAATGAATATAATATTTATCTGCTTATTTTAATATACTTTCCTGAATGCACTAGTCGTCATTAAATTTAAGAATAACTGTATCTTCCCGTAAAACTCTTTTCTTATTCATATTTTTACGATTAAAAAGATCCAGACCACTCTCTTCATTTATCTCTTCTGAGTTTTCAGTCTTATTCAATTCTTCCATTTCAACTTTATGCTTTTGAATAAAATTGGAAAATGCACCAATCTTTTTGCTTTTTGACTTTTCAGTTAAATCGTTTTTACTGATCTTTTCTTCTTCAACATCTATTTTGGCAACAGATGTATCAACAGCTTTTTCTACTTCTTCTAATCCTATCAGATTTACATTTGGGGCTTTTTCTGCCAGATCTTCGGCTCCAAAAGTAGGTAAATCTTCATCGTCGTTATATGTAGGATCAAAAACAAAAACAGCATCAGCAAAAATTTTATCATTCTGATTTTTTGCTTCAATTGCCTTTAGATCGATACAAAACACCTCAGAATATCCAATTTCCTGTTTTTGTTCTGTCATAGTGGTAAGACCCACCTGCTGAATTTTGAACCTGAAATTTTCCTTATCAAGTTTATCAGCCAGATATTTCAAATCTTTAACAGCATAAACCGGATCAAAATAGAACAACTCCTTTTTACCGTTGTTATTCAGAAAACAGCCATATTTTGATAAAAAGGGATCTAGTATTTTGTAATTTGTAAGCAGTCTGTAAATGATCAGATTTTTTGGTGACGGATCTGTCAAAAACTCACAAAGCTCTGAAAAGCTTAATTTCATTGGTTTTCTTGAAACACCCTGTTTGAAAATTATCTTAAAATTATTTTCGAGATCGGGGTTATTTTCAGAATAGATTACAACGTCGTTATTTCTTACATCTAATGTTTCCAGCAGCATATTTTGTCCAAAAAAAAATCCTTTTAACAAGCAATATATTAAAAGGATTTTATAGTAAAAAGTATTTATTGTTCAGCTTTTATCAGGCCCATTTAATAAGTCCCATTTCAAACTGGTTAATCAACATTTCGTGTTTAGGTAAAATTCTTAATGTGTAGCCAAAGTTTCCACTTTGCTGGCAATCAATTTCACCTTTGAATTCATAAACAGATCCGTTCTTTTTGCCTTTTACAGCTTCCATTACAGCGTAGTTGTTTGCATAAGGAACATCTTTCTGATCTACCTGACCATAATAAATCTGTACCTCAACATCTTTTGGAGTAAGGTTTCCAAGATCAATTTTTGAATCAACAACAAAATTCTGACCCACACGATAAACATCTTTTGAAATTCCGTGAGAGAATTTGATAAATTCAACTTTATCCCAGTTGGTTCTTACAAAATCTTTCCATTCGGAAATTGATTTACCAACTTTCCAGTTGTTTTTAACAAGTGCTTTTCTCTTCTGGTAAGAATTGTAATAGAATTTATTGAAATATTCTCCAACCATTCTGGAAGTATTGTAAACCGGACCTAATTTCTGCATAGATGCTTTCATCATTGAAATCCATTTTCTAGGCAGTTTATCGTCACTTCTTTCATAGAACGCAGGAATAATTTCTTTTTCTAGAGTTTCAAAAATTAATCTTGATTCAACTTCATCCTGATATTCGGTGTTTTCATACTCTTCACCATTACCAATTTTCCACCCAAGATCATTTTCGTAACCTTCATCCCACCAGCCGTCAAGAACACTAAAGTTCAATCCGCCGTTGGCAATTACTTTCATACCTGAAGTACCACTTGCTTCCATTGGGCGACGAGGATTATTTAACCAAACGTCACAACCTTCAACCATATATCTGGCAGTGTTCATATCATAGTTTTCAACAAAGAAAATTTTCTTTTTGAAAGGTTCAGTTTTAGATAATCTCACTACTTCCTGAATAAGTTTTTTACCAGCTTCATCTTTTGGATGCGCTTTACCGGCAATAATAAACTGAACCGGTCTGTCAGGGTTACAGATAATATTTGCAAGTCTGTCCGGATCTCTGAAAAGAAGTGTTGCTCTTTTGTAAGTAGCAAAACGACGAGCAAAACCAATTGTTAATGCACCAGGATCAAGAATTTCTTTGGCTGAGTTCATATCATCTTTTGAACCGCCGTAATTTTTGATCTGTTCTTTAAATCTTTTTCTTGCAAAAGCAACAAGTCTTTCTCTTCTTCTTTCGTGTGTACGCCACAATTCTTCATCAGGGATATCCTGGATTTTAGCCCAAACTTTTTCAGAAGCAGGATCCTGGATAAACTTATCGCCAAGATATCTGTAAAGAAGCTCTTTCATTTCATTGGCAAGATGAGAGTGTGTGTGAATACCATTTGTAACATAATCTATCGGGATTTCATCAAATGGTACATTTTTGAAACCTTCTACCCACATTTTTTTAGATACTTTGCCGTGCAGACGGCTAACTCCGTTTACATAACCGGCCATATTCATTGCAAGATGAGCCATATTAAAGTCAGGCGCATCATCATTTCCGTCAAGAGTTCCGAGTGAATAGAATTCTTTATCTTTCAGTTTTAATTCTTCTCTGTAGTAAGTGCCAAAATATTTTTCAACAAGCTCATTTGGGAAAACATCAATACCAGCCGGAACCGGAGTATGAGTTGTGAAAATATTTGAGTAGTATCCGATATTTTTTGCTTCGTCGAATGTTAATCCGTTATTCTGCATCATATATCTGATTCTTTCAAGAGCAAGGAAAGCTGAGTGACCTTCGTTCATATGACAAACATTAGGTTTCATTCCCATTGCAAGCATAGCTCTAACACCACCAACACCAAGCAGAATTTCCTGCTGGATTCTTGTTTCTGTGTTTCCGCCATACAATGTTCTTGTAATTTCTCTGTCTTCCGGAGTATTTTCAGGAAGATTTGTATCAAGCAGGTAAAGAGGAATACGACCCACATCTATTTTCCAGATCTGGAAGTGTACTGCTCTGCCCGGATACTGAAGTTCTAATCTGAGTGGCTGACCATCTTCATTTTCAACCAGATTCATCGGCTGATTATAAAAATCAGTAAGCTCATATCTTTCCTGCTGCCATCCGTCAGAAGTAAGATATTGCTGAAAATAACCTTCTTTGTAACAAAGGCCCATACCAATTAAAGGAACACCCAGATCACTTGCCGCTTTAAGGTGATCTCCTGCAAGAATTCCCAAACCGCCTGAATAAATCTGTAAACATTCGGTTAAACCAAATTCGGCTGAAAAGTATGCTACAAATCTTTCTTCGCCGCATTCTTTGAAATTCTTCTGATACCAGGTAGTTTCTTTAAGATATATAGTCAATTCCAAATATACTCTGTTCAAATGAGCCACAAATCCGTCATCCTGTGAAGCTTCTTCAAGTCTTTCCTGGCTGATTTGTCCCAGCATAGAAACAGGATTATGGTGTGTTTTTTCCCATAACTTCGTATCAAGTCTTCTAAACAATTCAATAGCATCGTGATTCCAAGTCCAATGCAAATTAAAAGCTATCTCTCTTAATGGCTCTAAATTTTTTGGTAAATACGGAATTACGTTAAAACTACCTCTGTAGTTAAACATATTAACTCTCCTTACAACTTATTTTTTTCGTTATATAATGTGTATTCTCATAAATAATTAATACTACACACAGCTCCTCATATAACAAACTTAAAAATAAGCCTTTTTTTTGTAAATCAAAATTAATTTTTTATTAAGGAATTATTAGCAGAATCTTCATCTATTTTAGTATATTTACAAATGTAATTTCGAAAATCCTGCGAGATTCTTTAATTTTCTATGAATTATCTTATTTGTGCATTAATTGGTTATGTTTTGGGATCAATTCCCTCGGCATATATAATTGTAAAAAAATTTCAGAACAAAGATATTACAAGGCACGGTTCGGGAAATGCAGGTGCTTTAAACTCTTTTGAGGTTACCGGTTCCAAACTGGCCGGAGTATCAGTTTTGCTTTCCGATTTTACAAAAGGTGCACTCACGGTTCTTTTAATAAAGTACTTTATTTCCGATTCTTATCTGTTTATTGCAACCGGAGCAATTTCTGCAGTATTTGCGCATTGTTATACTCCCTGGCTTAAGTTTAGGGGCGGACGCGGACTCGCAACTGCTGCCGGATCATTTTTGTTTGTAATACCAATAGTTGCATTATTATGGATGGTTTTATGGTTAGTTGCTTTTTTATTAAGAAAAGATGTTCATACAGGTAATATTTTTGCCACATTGTTTACTCCGCTAATTACTTTTGTAATTCCGGAGTTTGTTTCAAAAATTAATTTCACAACACAGGAACTCAATCCCCCTTTCTTTACTATAAGTGTTTCTGTATTAATGATGATTATATTTTCCAGACATATAGAACCTTTTAAGGTTGTTTTACGAAACGAACTATACAACAGGAGGAAAAATGAAACCGGTTAAAACAATAATAATATCTTCTTCTATTACTTTAGTGCTTGTTACTATTGCGTTTTCATTTCTGTACCTCGATTTTACGAAAAAACTTAGCAATAATTCTGAAATTATCGGCGGCAGTGCGGAAAATTCTTCAGTTGAACAAAATATAAAACCTGTAGATTTTCAGAATAAAGAGATTGCTAACCAGTCTATTAATCAATCCAGAAATACTGTAATTACCAAGACTGTCAGTCAGGTTTCCCCTGCTGTGGTTGGTATTAATGTTACTGAAATAAGAGAGTACCGCGATCCCTGGTCAAGAAATCCTTTCTGGCGCCACTATTTTGGAGATCGTGTTTATCAGCAACCGGTTAAAAGTCTTGGTTCCGGTGTAATAATTTCTCCTGACGGCTACATAATTACAAATGATCACGTTGCCGGAAAGGCTGTTGAGGTAATTGTTACTTTAACAGACGGCAGTCGATACGATGCTAAAATTATCGGAACTGACGAAGCAAGTGATTTATGTGTATTAAAGATAGAAGGTGAAAATCTTCCTTATGTGAAGTTTGCTGAAGACCAGAGCCTTCTTATTGGTGAATGGGTAATTGCTTTGGGTAATCCTTTTGGTTTGTTTGCAATTAATGATAAACCAACAGTTACAGTTGGTGTAATAAGTTCTATGGGAATGAACATAGGCGCAGTTGACAACAGATATTATCTTGATATGATACAGACCGATGCTTCAATTAACGGCGGTAACAGCGGTGGCCCGCTTGTAAACAGTATTGGCGAACTTATTGGTATTAATACTATTATCTATTCTCCTAGTCAGGTATCAGGCAGTGTTGGTGTTGGTTTTGCAATACCTATATGGAGAGTGCAGAAAATTGTAAATGAAATTATTGATAATGGTAATGTTGACAGAAATTACTGGACAGGCTTAAATGTGCAAAATATAACGAACCAGATAGCAAGTGCTTTTGAGTTGGATAAAGCGCGCGGAGTTATTGTTTCTTATATACAGCCAGGTTCCCCTGCTGAAAAAGCAGGTATAAAACCTTACGACGTTATCTGTAAATTTGGTAAATATGTTGTTAATGACAGAAATGTACTTGTGGGCGCGCTTGCAGATTATCGCCCCGAAGACGATATTGAAATAAACATAATCAGAAATAAAAAGAACATCACAAAAAAACTGAAACTAGAGAGAAAAAAATGATTGAACGTTACACCCGACCGGAAATAGGAAAAATCTTTGAAGATGAATTCAAGTATTCAACCTGGCTGCAGATTGAAATTCTGGCCTGCGAAGCAAGAGCTAAATTTGGTGAAATACCAATGGAAGATGTTGAAGTTATCAAAGAAAAGGCAAACTTCGATGTTAAAAGAGTTCTTGAAATTGAAGAAACTACAAAACATGATGTAATTGCATTTTTAACAAATGTGGCTGAATATGTTGGTCCGGAAAGCCGACACGTTCATTATGA